>WTIV01000142.1:0-3411 GCA_011525095.1 Methanobacteriota archaeon | reverse complement strand
GAACCAGCTAATCACGTAAACGGACTTTACAAACTAGTGCGGAAGATCAGTGAACCTCTTACAGGAGATAGGTCAACCTCCAAAGAAATCGAAGAGATAGCAGCACACCTCAGAGAAGGTGGATGGTTATCACGAATTGAAGCAGAGTTCGGTATTTTACCTAGATTAATTCGTTAATTCGAGCCTCTACTTCATCAAATCCAGTGAGTTGCCTAACTCTAAATCTTAACTTGGTTACATCTGATTTGAAACCCTTCTCGAGCAATAAATCGAGTCGATTATCAAGTTCCACTGCAGTCCTTACCTTGTCCTCTACAGATTTGTATATTTCGTAGCCCTTATCATCAGATTCCATGAACAACGCTGGCTCTGCTTCAGACACATCTAGCCCCATTCTTCTCCATTGCAAGATACGCCTCCTTGCAATTTCTTTCGAATATCCTTCACGGGGTATCCGGATTAAGAATGCCAGTTTAGAACTACCATCTTCTGAAAGTGGCGTCTCGCTTAATTCTGGCTCAATGGATTCAGTCTCAGTTTCATCAACCACAAACTCCGTCACTTTGTCCCTCTTTGGTATTGTCCACGCTACTGATTCCCGATTCCATTTTGCAGATTCAATGTCGGAAAATATTCCTGGAGTTACAACAAATATTACACTCCATGGTTTCCTGTGAAGTGAATCCTTCACTCGCATGACAAAATTCAGTACATCCGAGAAGCCATGTAAAGATACCAACCATTCTATTCCTTCAATAAATGCAATACCACTATGATTTTCTATACGCTTGACCAATAGATCTTCTAATTGGTCTAGCGATGGCTGGACTGAACCTGCTACATCTTGCGTAGTGACCCAATATGTCTCTACTTTCTCTAAATCTATATGTTCCAATAAACGTCTTTGAGGTAGCCGTGATACTAGCAAATGATGCCTTACATCATCCCTTGAAATCTTGTCAATATATCCTAAATATTCTGAGTCCGAATCAAGGTTATATGTGTAAGTTTTACCAATTTCGAAATCGCTATCCGTCATCGACATTACCCTCCCCAACAATATGTCTTAGGAGCATCAAGTCCATGAATGATTATATCGTTTGAGGAATTCGCAAACACTGGTGGCAACTATGTCCGATGAAGATATACCGATGGCACAATGTGGGGCATGTGACTCCATTATACCTCTAGACAGTGAATCATGCCCAGAGTGTAATGTTAGATTTGGAGGCATGTCCGAGGAAGAATTAGGTGAATGTGGTGCTTGTCAAGCAATCATCCCAGCAGACAGCACATCCTGTTCAAACTGTGGCGCAGTATTCGTCGAACAAGAACCAATCGTTGAAGAAACTGTGGTTGTACCTGCTCAAATTCCTGATAGCACCGCAGAAACTCCTGAGGCTGATGAAATTCAAGAAACCTCTGTAACAGTCGATGCCGCAGAAGAACCTGAAGACTCAGAAGGCGCTGATGAAATAGAAGAACTCCTAGAAACTCCTGTCGCTCAAGTCGACGATACGCACGATGAGCCAGATGCGTCTGAAGAAAATGAAGTAGAAGTTGAATCTACTAAAGAAGATGAATCTACTCAACTACAAGAGAACATTGAGGAATCCGAAGAAGATATTCCAGACATTACGGATGAAGAACCGTCTATCGAAAGTGAAGATTCAGAGGAAGTTTCGGATGATGCTATCGAGTCTGAAGAGGAAATAGATTACGAAGAAGATAGTCTTGAAAACATGATGGATGATTTAGTGGATGACCTAGAGGATGAAGAATCCGAGGAGGGAGTCGAAGAAGAAGTCATTGAAGAGGAAAAAGAGCCGGAGAAGGTGATGGAAGAGTCTGAAATCGTCATGGCATTCGAAAATTTAGCATTAGCAATCGCAGCTAAAGGAATGACCGCGGCAGAAGCATTCGGAGAAATGGATTCAAGTGACGACCATCTGATAGATGCTCCAGAATTACAGAAAGGTATTGAGAAAATTGCAGGTGAGAAGTTAGTTCCTAAACAAGTCACAGCGATTCTAAATTACCTTGATACCGACGGTGATAGAAGAGTTGACCCTAATGAATTAGTGAAGGCTTTGGAAGACCTTCGGATCGGAATTCAACCAGGAAAATTGCCGAAAGTCAAGTCCTTCCCTTCACCATTACAAAAATTCTTGATGGGCAAGAAAGCTAACGACATCGTTTATCCAATAGCCTACTTCCTCATGGTTACATTCATTGGACTTTGGGTAGTAAATGGAATGGGATTGTTGGTAGACGGCACAGGTGGGACAGTGATCTACGAAGGCGGTACAGACCAATGGGGTGGCGAGATCACACAGGCCAACTGGAATTTGTGTCAATCTGATGCCCTCGATGAGATGATTGACCCTTGTCAAGGTACGGTCTCTATTGGAGAAACTTATCCATGTGACCCTGCATTAGACCCTAATAAATGTCAAAATTCTCTGACTCCGTTCAGTGGCACTGATGGTGCTTCAAGTATGCCTGCTGCATTCTATGGAGACGGAGTCTTCATGATCATTCTCGGAGTCATAGGCCTCGCAGCTACCGCATACCTACACTTGATGTATGCGCCATCACTACGCGAGCGCGCAAAGAATGGAAACAAGATTGAAGAAGAGTCAGAAGATGAAGATGATTCTACAGCTGATGAATCAGAAGAAGAAGAACCAGATGAAGACGAGTCTGAAGAAGAGGAAGATTACGAAGAAGAAGGAAGTGCTCTAGACGCTCCTGTCGACCTTGAAATCGCGGAAGAATCCGACGATGAAGATGATGAAGAAGAATATGATGACGACGACATTGATGTTGGCGATTGGATTGGACTAGAAGTTGATGGCGAGGAATTCTTTGGTGAAATTGTAGAATTCGATGATGATGAAGGAACTGTTACGATCGAAACCGAAGACGGTGAAGAAATAACTGGTGACCAAGAAGACATGTTCCTTGATGACGAGTGATTTCATGGCTGACAAACTAGACGTTTTGGTCGGTAAAGAAAGTTGTCCAGTCTGTGGAACCATATCCCAAAAGGGCACTGCAAGATGTCCTGAGTGCGGTACCTTTCATTCAGGTATACACCTAGAGGAAAGGGAGGCTCCGCCACCTGAAGAAAGAATGTCAAACCGGGAAGTAGACCCATCTGATTATTCTATGAATCCAGAGGTCGCTATTGCCAGTGAAGAATTTGAGGGAGATGATGCTAACATCAAAAATTGGGGTGGAGGTTCAACAGATTTTTCATTCATTGATGAAAACGACAACTTAGCAATTGAATATGATACTTTGCGTATTCCAGAATCAGAAGAAATAGAAACTGATTGATTTTCCGCTAATTACTTACTAGTCAGAATTTAATAATAAATCATTATTTGTCGGTACAACCCCACCGAT
>WTIV01000135.1 GCA_011525095.1 Methanobacteriota archaeon | reverse complement strand
TCAACTCTTGCGGATAGTTCGCTTGATATAGAAACTTTTTCTGTTGCAGATACTAGAGCTCTTGCTTCTCTAGTCTCTTCTGTAATGATAGAATTTGTTTCTTCAGCGCTCAAACTGTTCAAAGACGCTATCAATATAGCAATAAAAATAGTAATTTTTTTCATGATTAATTTATAATTACTATAGTCTATTAATTATTTTTGAACCATAGTCATCCCAATTTATAGCCTCATTATCTAATTGGTCTTTAAAACCAATAAATTGATTGGAATTATTATCTTCTTCGACATTCTCTCTTTCAAATGAAATTTCCAAGTCCTTAACTGATATTGTGCTTCCATCATCTATAATTAATTTAAGATTAATTGATGATATGCCTTCCGGTGGATCTATGGTTATTTCACCAGATAAAGCGTTGTAATTCACCCATGTTGGTGCATCACCTCCATCTGGTAAAGCAATTTTCGAAATATTGAAAATACTATTATTTAAGCCTTCTGGAATATCTACAATAAACTGATCGTTGTTGCTTTCTGAGTTTAACTTGTAAACAAAGTCAGATTCCGCTGTATCAATAATTGTTTTTATATCTAACTTATCATTTAAGTTTAATGCCTTAGATGAAGATTTATCAATCGAGCCGTCATTATTCTTTTTAATTAAATTTACATCTCCACTATCTGTTACATTTATTGATGTGTTATTTTGATTATTTATATTATTTTCTTTTTTAATTTCTTCTGGATCAATCCTGATTGATATTTCTCTTTTCTCATTATTTTGATCTGTTGCTATAATAATAAAATCAATTGGTTTAGCTCCTTCTGGTAAGTCAGCTGTTGTTTCACCTGTATTTGGATCAATTTTAATCCAGTCGGGTAACTCTTCACCGCCAGGAAGGATACCTTCATATTTAACAATATCATTATTTGTCTCGTTAAATACTTTAAACGATAAAACTAAACTATCTTTTTGAGCTCCTGAAGTTTCTGTAGTTTTATTTTCAGCAACTAAATCTACTAACTTTAATCCCTCTGATAAGCCAGATTTATTCTCTAACTTCAACGCTTCTATATTGGTTCTGCTAGCATCAAAAATGGATTTTGGTTTTATATTTTTTTCTTTAAGCGATATTACTTCTGTTCTTTTAACTTCTCTTTTGATTAATCTTTCTGCTTTTTTATCTCTTAAATCACTAACAGCATTTCCATTTTGTAATTTAATAATTATTGTACCATAATCAGTCGATGAACCATCTGATAATGTGTAATTAAAGTAATCAAAAACTTTTTGACCTTTATTTAAAGTTTCAGTCAAACCAGAATTTACATTGTATGTGTAACTTCCATTTGAGTTTAATATTAATGAACCATATGTACCTGTTAAACTTTGACCGATTGTACCTAGATTTCCTGATGCTTCAATTGCACCTGTTCTTATTTCTGTTATTGAAAGTGATGCACTTCTATCTGCGTCAGTATCATTCCCTAAAACATCTTTAGATGATCCATTTGTTACAGTTAAGGAATTTTTAGATGTTATATCTATTGTGTTATTATCATTTTTTGCAACTGGAGTATCATTTATACCAGTTACAGTTATTTTTAATGTTGCAGTATCTGTTCCACCATTTCCATCTGAAACTGTATAATTGAACCAATCTACTCCGGTTTCTGATGCACCTAAAATATCATTTGGCACATACCTATAACTACCATTAGCTTTAATTCTCAATTGGCCGTAGGTACCACTTAAAAATGATCCTACTCTACCAGATGTACCTGAGCCCTCAGTTGAACCAACTCTTATCTGTGTTACAGAAAGTCTATCATTTTCAATATCTGTATCACCAATTAATACATCGTCACTTCCTCCATTACGTGCATTTAGGTTTGTTCCTTCTGTTGCTGTATTTGTTTCATTATCAGCAACAGGAGCATCGTTTACAGGATCAACATCTATAGTTATTGTATAAGAAGAGCTGTTTGTAGTTCCATCGTTTACAGTAAATGTAAATGTATTGTATGAAGAACCATTGTCGTTTAATGAAGGTGAAAATACCAATAAACCACTATCAATCTGTGCTTTAGTAACTACAGTTGAACCAGTTATAGCTGTTCCATTTAATGTAAATGATCCAGATCCATTAGTTGTTAAAGCACTAACAGTTATTGAGGATAAAGTATCTCCATCTTGATCAGAATAATTGAAGTCATCTGTAGTAAACGTGTAATCAGTATCTTCATTAGTTGTAACAGTATTGTTAGAGGCTGTAGGTGCATCGTTTACATTTGTAACCGTTGGATCATGAGAGATGGATCCAGTTGCACCACTTTCATCTGTTAAAGTTACAGTGTAACTAGGCAAATCATTTCCAGAATTAACATAATTAGCGCCAGTAGTAGTTAATGTAACGGTTGCAGTTCCATCATTATTATTTGTAATAGTGTAATAATTGGTATTAGAAACTGTTAATGATAAATTTGAAACTGATGTTTCATTATCAGAAATATTGAATACAGCAACGATATCACCTGCAGATGTTGAATCTTCGGTAAAGTCATTGGTTGTTACAGCTGTAATTGTAGGCGCATCGTTTACTGCTGTTACATCAACAGTCAT
>WTIV01000165.1:6843-10708 GCA_011525095.1 Methanobacteriota archaeon | reverse complement strand
TGCATCAGCATATGCAGAAACTCCTTGAAGGATCTTGTCTTCTTCGCTACCTACGCCTATCTTTGTTAATGTAACATCAACATCGCAGCCGCCATTTGAACCGTCACATAAGTCGTAAGCACCTTCTGAGATTGTAATTTCTTGAGACACACTCCATGACATATCATCATTTGTTGTATAGGTACATTCAGCATTTTCATCTGCTCTGCTAGCTTCTTGGCAACTCATTGAAACTCCACCATCAACAACGATTGAAACCTTCAATAAAGCCCAATTTAGGTCGTCACCTTGCGTCATGCGTATGTGAACCAAATCATCACCGCTTGCGTTAGACATTTCGCCTGCAGCGTCTCTAGAATCGAATTGGTATGTGTCTAGATTTCCGCCAGAAGAGGTGTCATCTTCATCACCATCGATTGAGTAATCACAACTGCTAGGTCCCTCATCTTCTAATTCTGAGGCAATATCCCTCCATGTTTCCTGCCAATCGAGGAACTCCTCATACGAGTCTTCATCATCCAAGTTACTCCAGTCAGGTGTACTGATGTCACCAACCATTGTGTCACATACATCTCCGTCATTAAGCACGATTCCTTTGTCTAGTGCGTACACTTTGATGCATTCATTATCATCACCAGATTCTTCTTCGGACACACAGATTTTGTAGTAATCTCCTTCATCTGTTGCCTTGTATGAGTCATAATCGGGGGATACGAAACAAAAGCCGTTTCTAAACTCGGTATCAGTATCTTCACCGAACATGTTATCATAATTTGGACACAGATCTTCTTCAACAGCAAATACCATGCTCAATTTATCCTCTTCAAATGACAATCCTGAACCAAACTCGGTCCAGTAAACTTCACCATAGAAATCTGGCTCTGTGAGATAATCGTAAATGAAGTAGCCTGCAGTTCCGGCTCCTCCTAGAACTAGTACTGACACAACCGCGATTGTAGCGAATGACATTCCTCCGCCGGCTGCGGCTGCTCCTGCACCCGCACCTGCAACAGCGATTCCGCCACCTGCCATTGCTCCTCCAGCACCTGCTGTACCGAATCCAGTTGATGCAGCGCCGCCGAATTCCATTGCTCCAGGAGGTGGAGCCATCATTCCAATTCCTTGCATTGGTGCTTGGAAGTCAGGATAGTATTGTTTAGTGAAGTGGGCTGCATCTGTTGGCGTAAAGCCTTGCTGAAGCAAATTCTGGTAGTAGGAGTTGCCGTCCATGACTTGTGATGGGCTAACTCTGTCATTTAGAATTTAGGCCGAATCAGAGAATCTGTAACATCTAGGTCTTGTTCTTGATTGCCGAATGCAGATCTTTCTTCAACCGACAAATCTCCGCATTCGACAGAATAGTCTAGGAGTGATTTTACCGCTTCTGGATGGAATTGTACAGTTCTTATTGGACGAGTTGGGTGCTTACAGACAGCGATTTCACAATGTTCTGCACTTCCAATAACTTCCATCTCACCTGCATCAACCACGTGGTCTTGGTGCGTGAATAATTGCCTTGAGGAAGTCCCATTGGAATATGTTACTTCAGCCATCATTGTGGATCCTTCGATGGCTCTGATTACCTCGCCACCCAGTGCTTTGCAGATAATTTGGTGGCCGAAACAAATTCCATAGAGTGGTACTTCACATTCCCTAATCATTTTTGCAACATCGTCCATCCAATCCTCCCACATAGAGACATTTCTTCGACTTCCGGTAATTACTACAACGTCTGCATCGGTTGCCTCTTGGATTCTAATTCCAAAGCCATAATCTCTAGCCTCGTCTGTATGCGGTGCCCAAAGTAGAACCTCGTGGTTTGGGAAATGTTTGACAATTTCCTCAACCCCCTTGCCGCCAAATGCTTCTCTTTCAGCAAGCAAATCTACGACCAATAATTTTTGCAAAACAATCACGCTACCCTCTCTAATTCGTGTTCGAATGACTTTAGAGTCACCATGAATGAAAAGACCATGAGGTATTCGAATGGTGCAGCCCAGTCTATCCACGGCTGCATTTTATCTAAGTCCCAATTTCCATCGACGTATTCAGGATATACCTCGAGTCCTAAGCTAATAGAATAGACCATGCCGACGAAGGCTAAGATGGATGAACTGATTGAGATATACCTCAATTTCTTGCTTCGCATTTCAGCATCGGGTAGCCCCAAATGGGTGGCAACTCCCCATACTAAACCAAGTTGGAATACGTTAGATGCAGTGAAAACGTGCAATCTTTCGTAATCATAAACGTCCCAGATTGACATGAGTGAGAGGTTGATTCCAACAAGTATGCCAACTACACAAGAAACGTGCATCATGTACCATCTTGCCCTAGGTTTGCATGCCTTGAAGAGGAGCCATGAAACGTAAATTAGTACGAGTCCATTGATGAAAAATCCTAATTTGAAGATAATACGCTCAAGTCCAGGGTAATCTGCCTCTGAAATAAAGAAAGGGAAATCTCTGTAGTTTCCACTGATAATGTGGATTAAGGTAGTAAGTAGAACGGTTGCAAGTGGAATCGACCATCCAAGCCTTGCGACCATTCGATTTCCAATCAACGATAAGCCTCCACAGTGTCATGAATACAATCGTCATAAGACTTCCAACTTAGCCCTAATTCTTCTTCCGCTTTTTTGCTAGAATACTTTGAATCTCCCGAAGAGAATGATTTAGCAGCAGAACGAGTGAGCAATCTCTTGCCAGTGAACAAGCCCATGAACCAATCCTGCAGGACTACTACTGGTAACAGCCAAAGAGGAATTCCGAGTCTTGGAAATTTCATTTTCGGGTAAAGTTTCTTAGCACGCTTCAACAAGTCGTGTATATTCCCATCTTGATATGGAGCTAGAACGTATCTGCCACTAGCTTCGTCTATTTCGTAGGCATTGATGTGAGCGGTAGCAACATCGTCAACGTGCACAAATGCAAGTGGAATTTTCGGCACTACTGGATATTTCCCTTTCATGGCATCTCCGATAATATCGGTCGATGGTGTAGGTCTAGAGAACGAACCACCTAACACTCCGCTTGGGTTGATGACTCTCAAGTCTAGATTCAATTCTTCAGCGAGTTTCCACGCTTTTCTTTCTGATTCGGTTTTGGCTTGTGTATAAGGTAGTGAGAAGTTCTCATTCCAATTGGATTCGTCCTTAACTACTCCTTTGGGGCTAGAGCCTATGGCGGCAACAGATGATGTGTAGACGATTCGTGAAATTCCAGCTTTAGCGGCTGCTTTGAACACAATTTCTGTGCCTTTGTTTGCAGTATCAAGAATGAGTTGTCCATCGCCGCTTGTTGCATAGATAGTTGCAAGGTGAAACAAACCAGAAGCACCTTCTAGAACCTTATCCCAGCCTTCTTTCTCTAGCACATCGGCTTCTACGAATTCCATGTCGAGGTTGGGCGCTTTGTCCATCGAGCGTACAGTTCCACGTACATTGTAGCCTCTCTCGAGTAATTGCCTGCAAAGGTTGTTGCCGATGTGGCCATTGGCTCCTGTTACAACAACTAGTCCTTGCATGTACTTCCGTCCACCTACTTGTCTTGAATCATACCATTGTTTGAATATGTGTGTGCTACCCCGGCAGAACAATGCCTCTGCGTGTTCATGACACAAGACGCCGGGAAAAGGTGGATTTTACCACCATGAATCCGGGCATCGTGAATATGTATGTATGTGGTGTGACAGTGTATGATTTGTGTCACTTGGGACATGCTCGCTGTTACTTAGCATTCGATCTAATTCACAGATGGTTAGAGAAATCTGGATATGATGTAAATTATGTTCAAAATTTCACTGATATAGATGACAAAATCATCAATCGTGCAAATGACACCGGTCAAGATTGGAAAGAATTGGT
>WTIV01000165.1:4302-6743 GCA_011525095.1 Methanobacteriota archaeon | reverse complement strand
TTCGCTCTTTGGAAAGCTGCCAAGCCGGGTGAGCCAACTTGGGATTCACCGTGGGGGCCTGGCAGACCAGGATGGCACATCGAATGTACTGCTATGAGCATGGATGCATTTGGTGAACAATTCGATATTCACGGTGGTGGCCATGATTTGCTATTCCCTCATCACGAGGCTGAAATCTTCCAAGGTGAATGTCACACTGGATGTTCACCAGTTGTACACCACTGGCTCCACAATGGGTTTGTTAACATCGATGGAGAAAAGATGAGTAAATCTTTGGGGAACTTTTGGACGATCAAAGATATTCTAGAAAAAGTGGACCCACTTGTATTGAGATTCTCCCTGATCAATGCTCACTATCGCTCACCGATTGATATGAACGAGCAACTACTGAAAGATGCAGAAAAGAATCACACGAGATTGGTTGCAGTTTACAAGGCCGCATTGGAATTGGTTGGCGTAAACTGTCCTCCACTTCCTGAAGGGGACATTACATCACAGATTCCCATTGTCAGAAGTCTAGGACTCTTGGAGAAAATGGCACAAGGATTTGCCATTGCGATGGATGACGATTTCAATTCAAGAGAGGCATGCGCCAAAGTATTGGGTGGAATCAGAGAAATGAGCAAAATGCTAGGAGCATTGGAGGGCGATGATTTGGGTGCTTATGCACTGCATTGCGTCGAGTGGCTTGAGGATACTGCTGGGTCCGTGCTCGGCGTACTCCCTACACGTGAACAAACTCTTGCAGAACCTGAAGATGACCCTAGAAGGGCTGAAATTGCAGACCAAGTTGAGTCCTTATTGTCTAAGAGAGCCGATGCAAGAGCGGCAAAGGATTGGCCTGCAGCAGATGCTATTCGTGACGAATTAGCAGCGTTAGGTGTGGTTGTAACCGATACCGCAGAAGGACCCATTTGGGACTTAGTCTAATCTTTAGGCGGTTCTAATGGTGGTAACTCTGGAATGAATGCATCGGTCATTTCTTCCTTGTCGACTTCTTGACTATCGTCATTGTCTTTTGAAACAATGATTACTGATATGGCTGCCAAGAAGATGATTACCATGACTATTGTCAATACGAATACTGGATCGGACCCGTCGGATTCAGCCTGGTCGGAAACATCCTCATCACAAATGCCGACACAGGTGTCACCTCCAGTTGCATTGTTGTCTGGATTATCAGCACCGTTGTCAAATACACATGAACCGTCATCAGTATCTGCGTTAGCGTTGTAGTTGGTTGCGGTTGAATCTGTGCAACCTTCTACGGGGTCTGGTTCATCTACAGGAACTGTGTAATTGGAATCCTCGACAAACGCTCTATTTCCATCTGAGTTGTATTGGACGTCGTAGTAGTCGTATAGCTCAGTCATATCAATGTGATAATTTGCATGACCTGAGCGGTTAACCACATCAAAGAATCTGTCATCACCGATGGTGTATATCGGGTCTAGGCCCACGGTCGACAACCTGTTGACATTGTCTCTGTAGTCCCCATCAAAGTTTGAGCCTAGCCAATCTTCGATTTCTGAATCAGTCATTCCTTCAACATCATCCCAGTTTGCTTTGATATCGTCGAAATCATTTCTCATGGCCATTGATAATCCAGACTCTATCTCATCCCAAGTCTGCATACCATCAACATCTGAAGTTGATGTCACGTCTATTGCCTTGGAGAATCCAGAGCCGTTGATGTATTCCCAGTCATCGCCCTTCATAGCACTCATCAAGTCAATGTCCCCAAAAACAGGTTTTCCGTGAACAATAGTTAGGCGAACATCAGGGTCAATTGCTTCAATCAAGTTTCTGTAAGGATTTTCGTGGAATGTGTCGATGACTACTATATCTGCGTACATGTCGGTCTTTAGTTGCCCTACAAACGCTTCCCAGTTACTTATTTCTGCAGGATTGCTGGTTACCATTTCTGCCAGTTCATAATCGGAGAAATGGTTCTGCAGTATCTCTCTATTCCACATGTCTGCAACCTTCAATTCGTGAAGGTTGTTTTTGGTTCCACTTGGTCCCCAATCGGGTGCTATTGAAATCGTAATTCCTGCGTTGTCTGCAGCCACGACATCGGTTGTGTCACCGTACAGTACAAGGTTTGAGAATGGTGACCAAACCAAACCTGCACCAGTTGTTCCCATCTGGTTGAATTGACTTGCATCCATTCCTGTGCCGTGGATAACAACAGTTTCATCCATTATCAGACCCTTGTCCCAAAGAGCATCGAATTCTGCTTTGCTGCTCTGGTCTACACCTTCTGAAAGGTGTACAAACCATGCATTCAGTGAGCCTGATTGGTTTTGAGAAATCAGATGGTTTCCAGTGTAGTCATCATCTGCTGCACCACATACAGCGCAGGTACTGATTCCATCTTGTCCGAAGTTATACAACTCGATGTTTCTAGATAGCATACTATCCCATGCGTCTGTACCGCT
>WTIV01000165.1:0-4202 GCA_011525095.1 Methanobacteriota archaeon | reverse complement strand
TACTATCCCATGCGTCTGTACCGCTTCCAGGCGAGCCTTGTACTGCGGTTACTCCGCCTGCCACGGCTTGTACTTCAGCATATTTCATCTGCTCAGCAGACATATCCCATCTGCTTCTTTGCTGAACGTTATTTTTCATCCATGTGATACTCGGTCCGTAGTCCCAGTTGTCACCCCACTGGTATCTGTTAGTGTATCCGCCCTCCTCTGATTTTTGGGAATCGGATAAGTGTACATTGAAATCCCAAAGCGGGATGTGATTGTAATGCATGTGGTTGTGTAAGTCGATTAGTCCAGGATAGATTGTAGCTTCTGTATCGTATGTTGAAACTTCATCGGTGTTAATCGGTGGAATTTCTCCGTCAGCCCAAATCGCAACGATTTTGCTTCCTTCAATCATTATGTTACCGCTCTCGATAACGTCTCCCTCCCCGGTCATTGGCACGATTCTACCTTTCAAAATGTAGGATTGTTCTGTATTGTCAGATTCTGTAAAGCATGTTCCTTGTCTGTCTGCAGGATTTGGATCTGTTTTCCATAAGCTACCATTTTCAGCGATAATGTACACCTTGTCCCACCAAGAGTCTTCGCCAGGGTAGGTCATTGAATCGATTAGATTTCCTTCAGCGTTCATCAATGTCACTGTGTCTCCGTCCCAATAATCCAACTCAATGTCTGTGTTTGCACGATAGAAAGTTATGCTCTCTCCACCGTCTATGGTTGTGTTCCAACCAATTCTGCATGGTGGGCTACCGCCATTGGTTGTGTCATCAAGTATCCAATCTGAGATGTCAACTGGTTCGGTTCCAGTATTAGTGATCATGATATATTGGTCTGAAAAGGAACCTATGTCACCATCACCATTCCAATCCGTACCGTTGTACTGGGCTGATGATGCAGACACCAATATCTCTTCAATGACAATTCCACCGTTTTCATCGGTTTCACTCATTGCAGTAATCGGGAAGAGTGCTGTGACCAGAATCAAAGCAACAAGCATCCTGCGCATGTAACGAGTCAATGCGTATCAGCAAATGAACTAACCTACTGCGCGATACCAAACGTTACAGGGCGTCGATAGGCTCAAATCCGAGCCAATCAGCGGTGCAATCATGCGTAGAGCGGTGCTGATGCTGTTCGTACTTCTTCCTGCAATGTTTTCAGGTTGCTTCGGAGAAGAGGAGATAGTTTCAGAGCCCGATACTGCAGACTCTGCTTATCCTCAACCATGGGAGAGAACTAACCTTCCCTACGACAATAGCGATGTGTTCAGCAGAGTTACGGTTAACGGCTCCTTTGGAATTGACACTGTACGGAGCGTGTATGTGGATGTGCCGACAATTACCGCAGCAGACGGCGGAGCTGGATTAACCGGTGATGCTGCAGTCCACCTTGGACTCTGGCTTCCAGTAATCGAAGGATGCGATTGGGAAGCAGGGAATTTGAGTGAAGATTGCCGAGTCCCAGTCATAGCCGAAATAGGACCATACTACGACGACGGTGATGTTGATGCATTAACTCCAGCGAATAGGTTAGGTAGATTCCTTATCGAAAATTACGTACCACACGGCTATGGCGTCGCTCAGGTTAGTGTATTTGGTACGGGAGAATCAAATCACTGCATGGACTTGATGGGTACAGATGAGCAAAGAGGAATAGACGCCGCAGTTTCTTGGCTTGGTAGCCAAGGCTGGTCGAACGGAAAGGTTGGAATTATTGGGAAATCTTACGATGGTAGTACTCCATGGCAGGCTGCTACATTCGGCAATCCGTATCTTGCTACAATCGTGCCGATGTCTGGATTGATTGGAGTACACGAACTGATGTGGCGCAATGGCAGCATGGAAGCTCGTGGCATGATAATGCACAACGGAGTGTACGGTTCCTTTGGAGTAGATGGTGACGCAGACGATGTTGACAACGCCTGTGAAGGCTACATGGAGGGTTACGTCAATGGTCCTGCAGCATATTTGTCTGGTGGAATGGTTGATTTTGCTGGCAACACATACTGGACTGAGAGGTCTTTCTTAGGACGAGTTCTAGACAATTACAACGGATCGATTTACATCATTCAAGGAATGCAGGACTGGAACGTAGACCCTCACATGGCATTCCCAATTCACCAGCAGGTAGCAGACGCTGGAATTGAGATTAAGACTCTAGCAGGCCAGTGGGCACATGACTATCCAGACCGTGTCGAGGGGCACAGTTCACAAGGAGTAGGTAGGGGTGCAGAAGCATACCCATACACACTTCGCTGGGATTGGGCTGATGAGATGCTATACTGGTTTGATTGGTATCTAAAAGGGGAAGGTGAAGCGCCGGTTCTTGGAGTAGAAATGCAAGATAACAGAGGTGGCTGGCGATTCGAATCTACTTGGCCATCGGAGGACACTCAATACCTGCAATTAGAAGTTGACACCCTAAATCCAAGCAGCGGTTCTATGATTCCAGCTGCAACGAGTTCAATTACATTCTCATATGGGCCGTTTGAGAATGATACCTACATTGCAGGAATGCCAACAATCCACGTCTCTGCAACCCCGCATACCACCAACAACGGACACATATTCATCGAGATGACTGACGATGCAGGAATACATCTTGGTCATGCAGTAATGGACCTAAGGTTCCATGCAGGCGGGAGAGATGGTGTTGCTGTGATTCCTGCTTTCAGTACTGTTGTAGCAGAAATGGAATTTATGCCATTAGACGTCTTCCTTGCTGCAGGTGAATCTATCCATTTCACAGTAACTCAAACTGGAGAAGATTATGTTCCAAGCCCTGCAGCTTCAGGTGACTACTCAATCAATTGGGCGGCTACTACCTTGACACTACCACTTGTAGAAAGGTCATGTGATGAACTATTCCAGGTGCCTATGATAGAGTACGGAGAATCTGCAGGAAGAATCTGCTGATTAAAATCGCTCTAGGATCGAGTTGAATACGTTCCTCGCATCACCTTGCGAGCGCTCTACTAATCTCCTTACGATTAACTCTGGAGTGGACCTAGCAAGGTGATTCCTTCTTGGTGTTCTATCAACAATTAATTCGAGGTTTTCATCTAAGCCTCTTGCTTCTATTCCATCAGTTCTCATCTCTTTCCCAGCGGCTTCGATTATTGATGGTGCCAAGTGGGTAACGAGCAGCATACATGTTCCTGAATGAGATTCAGCGGCCTCCAACATGCCGGCGATAATTCTAGCACCAGCTCCTGGTTCTGTAATTGCTTCCAATTCGTCTGCTAGAATTAGTTTTGAATTATCATTAGATACAACTTCTGCTAGTTGAAGCAGTGTTTGTTCAAGTGCACCTGCGGATTGTGTACCACCTGCTTTAGCGAGAACGTGTAGTGATTCTATTCGGCCAACTTTAGCAGACTTTGCTGGTACAGGCAGCCCCATGTGAGCTAGAATCGTACAGTGTGCAAGTAGTTCTAGCATTGTGGTTTTACCACCGCTGTTAGCACCGGTCAGCAGCGCAATAGACTGTCTGTCTTCTGCATCTGCACAGTTCCCCAGACCGTAATCCACCGGGTCTGGAATTCCATCGATCAGCAAATGGCGTCCTTCCTTAATCGCTATTCCGTGGTTTGAGATTTCTGGCATGACAGCGTTTACGCTCTTTGCCCATCTTCCGACAGTCAACCACTGGTCTAATTCTACGAGTTTTCTTAGGGAACTTTCACACTTGGACTTCAAAGGTGCAAGCCTTCTTGCAAGGGAAATCAAACGGTCTGATTGAGTTGTTTTCCAAAGTTCTTCTAATTGGGAATCAATACTGTCTAGAGTTGATCTGTCAACCTTAGTCGGCCATTCAGATTTGAAAATAGTACGAGGGCAACGAACTCCTACATCCGATAGCAAATTCGCTAACTCGTCTGTTGCAGATTCAATTGCCTGCTCAATGGCATCACTGGTTTGCTGTGCTAATTTCCTTTGAAGTGAAGCAGCATCAGCAAGAGCCTCAAGCATATCAGAACCAGAAAGGTCTAGTTTGACGTTCTGCATTGCTTCGTCCACTTCATCGTGAATCCTCTTTTCGAGTTCCTTAGCCATTGGCCATAATTTGTCACGAACATCAGCGATAGCTTCTGCGTCTGCTTCGTTGGCCATTTCATCGAGTAATTCTCTGAGTTGAGGCATTCTAATTTGATTGAAGTTAGAATAGAAACCATTTCCTTCGGGTAGATTAGTCAGGAG
>WTIV01000195.1 GCA_011525095.1 Methanobacteriota archaeon | reverse complement strand
AGCCTCTTGAATGTTAGTGGCATATGCAATCCAAGATTGCCAAACCAATGGTTACACTGAACCACGGTTCATGATTCAATCATCTCAGCTGTGATTAAGAGTTTCACTCTTGGCCTACTAGTTTGTAGTCATCGGAAAGTGGTGTTGCACCAGTTTCCATAGAGATGATTTTACCATCCTTGAATTTCATGAACGACATGACTGCCTCAGAAGCAGAACCATTTGAGAAGTGTACGATTGAGTGTGCGACTCCGACCTCGTCATTCTCGAATAGGATTCTATCGTTTTCTGATTTTGGTCCGCCTTCTGAGCCAGCAAATCCGATTAGGTCTGACTTGCCCATTGTTATTCCCCCAACGTGAGGGTTGAATACGAAATCATCGTGAATGATTTCTGATAGTGCCTCTACGTCGCCGTTCTCCCAAGCCTCATTGTATGCTGTAATAATTGACATGGCTTGGCCTATCCGTCCAAACATATAGTATGATTGAAAAGAATCTATTGATTCATTTATCAAAATTATTCACTCGTTGCTGGCATTGAAGAATGATGTAGATTTATTCTCAACTTCCCTTCAGGATCGGTGATGTATCCAAACGTATACTCTACCTTTACCTCGTCTCCATCTGGAGTTGTAAAGAAATAATTTCCCATTGCTGTTGCAGAATCGTCACTTAGAATCACATCTGAATTTTCAAATCTGACTTTGGTCCAGCCCTTGATTGCGAATCCTTTGTCTTCAGGGCACGCGTTATTTGAGGCAACGAAATAGGATAATGCGCTCTCAAAATCAGGCCTAAACTGTTCAACTGCAGCTAGCGTGGGCTTGAACAAAACTTTCGAAATTCCATATGCGTAAAGTGTGTCTACGTGGTTTCTAGCAATCGCCACAAAGTCTCCACCAGAAGAGTGCGCTGAGGCAATCGCAACAATTCCGTTTCCCCATGCTGTTTGTGCGCTATGTACTTCATCTAAGGTCAGCATGCTTATCCCTAGAGGTTCTCCGATGATGGAGATACAAAGTCTTTCTTAGACTATATTTTTGAAATGCTTCACTCAATGATTTCGGCTTCGGGAACCTCAGCATCTTCCTTATCAAAGTCATAATTCAATTCGATTGGAGTATGGCCGTCTCTCATCAAGTATCCTGTTCCAACTAGGGCCAATATCATCAATAGCAATAGGAACGTCATTGCGAGGGGATAGTTTGAGAACATATCTCCTAAGGTTGACATGAAGCCTTCGTTCGATGTTTCACCATCAGTGTCTTTTGGTTTGATAAGAGCGACAACAGCGGCTTGGTCATAGACCAATCTAGTGAATGTGAGTTTGCCATCATTATCTGAATCATATACGTCTGAAGGAGGAGCAGGGTCAAGGTCAGAGTAGAAATCTGGCCTCTGTTCAAATGCGATGTCAACCGGCTCGCTTAGGTCAAGAGTGAGTAAAACATCGACAGTGTATGGAATTCTTGATTCAAAGAACTCAGGGTCTTCAATTACTCCGAATAGTGTGATTGCTTGTCCTGTTACATCGAAGTGAGCCCACTTGCCCCAGTGTGAGCTGTCTACGTCCAAATCATAGTACCATGTATCAGCAATTCTGATTCCCTGTCCTTGTGCCTCATTTGATCCGTCTTCTCCCAAATCTATTGCGAGTTGAAGTTGACCAGCCTGTGCAGTTTCTAACTCAAATTCAGATGCTGCCAAGGTTGCTTCTAGGCGCTCTGTTCCATTTGGAATAAAGACGTAGTGAGAATCTTCAGTGTAGTATACAGCGCCGTTTGCACCGTTGTTAAAGTGGTTCCAGTCCCCCTTCCAAGCGTGCTTTACTCTGTCTGTGTTTACCGGAATTGTTGCAGTCCCCATCATTTCTTGATAGATATCGTAAGCATCCCAAACGTTGTATTCGGGGTGGTCCACAATACCGTCTCCGTCTTGGTCTCTCATGAGTTGTAGAGTTCTTGCTAGGGCAACAGCAGCGTCGGTATCTGTAAGTCCGTGGCCGACACGCCAGTCGTGACATCCACCAGTTACGCTTCTGTAGCATTCTTCAGGAATATCTGCACATCCATCCTCGCTGTTTCCATCCTCGCATGAATTTGCCATTCCATCGTATCTAGATGTTAGTTCAAGGATTAATTCGAATTCGTGGACTCTACTGTAATTTTCACTATCCCAATTTTCGTACTGTCCATATGCAGCAGTGCCATCTCCACCAACTAGGCTGTCTCCAAAATCGTGGTCGTCTCTGTGGTAATCAGCAACACCAAGTGAAGGTGCTGCGTTCAAGACCAGTCCTGCGATGCCTCCAACGTGTGGTGTTGCCATCGATGTTCCTGAGATAGCCATGTAGTACAAGTCACCCTGAGTGCGGGTAGATGCATCGATTGCAGTTCCTCTCGGAGCAGTAGCCCAAATGTCTCGTCCTGGTGCTCCTACATCCGGCCAAGTGTGCTGCTGATTCATACAGCCTCTGGACGAGAATGATGTAACTGCAGTTCCGTCATGAGTAAGTGCTGCAACAGATACTGCTGAAGGAGTGTTTGCATAGACATTGGTTCGCAGGTCACCTGAGCACTCTGCTCCAGATCCACCGGAGTTAGATGCAGCAAATATTACTGCAACTC
>WTIV01000141.1 GCA_011525095.1 Methanobacteriota archaeon | reverse complement strand
ACATAATGCTTGCTAGAGTTCAAGAAGTCGACGAAGCACACAACATTGTACTAACCATGAAAGGCGTGGGTCTTCGAAGATTGAAAGAGGGTATGATGTCTGAAATTTCAATGAATCACATTTCAAGATTGAGAGGAGATAACGACTCTACACTGAGAAATCTCAAGGAAGTTAGCGACTGCAGAATTATTGTTGCTGAAAACGGAAGAGTTTGGATTGATGGAGATTCTGACGGAATCTCATTCATGCGCACTGTGTTAGAACTGGTACGCAACGATGGCCACAAGGCCACATTCAGTGAATCACTCGATTCACTAATACAAGAAAGGAGGAATGCCTGATGGGTGGATACGGAGATGTACAATTACTACGTGAAGATGGATTGCGATTAGATGGTCGCAAGGTAGACGAAATGAGAGAAGTCAAAGTCGAGGCAGGAATACTTCCTGCTGCAGATGGATCTGCTTGGGTTCAGCACGGACTCAATGTAGCGGTCTGTGCTGTTTACGGACCAATGGAAGCGCATCCACGCAAAATACAGAGACAGGACAGAGCAGTTATCGACGTTAGATACAATATGGCACCATTCTCTACTAGCGACAGAATTCGACCAGGTTTCAATCGCCGTTCGAGAGAAATCAGCAAAGTAACTGCTGAAGCACTGGAAAGCGTAGTTCTCGTAGAGAGGTTCCCTCGCTCAAAAATCCGTGTTGAAATCGAAATCCTCGCTGCTGAAGCGGGAACTCGTTGTGTAGGTATAACCGCTGCAGCGGTAGCATTAGCAGATGCTGGAATCCCAATGAGAGACTTGATTGTTGGAGTAGCAAGTGGAAAAATCGAGGACACTGTAGTTCTCGACCTCGACAAAGCCGAGGACAACTACGGACAAGCAGACCTTCCTATGGGAATTCTACCAACAACTGGAGAAATTGCATTCCTGCAAATGGATGGAGATTTATCTGTTGAAGAATACAATACATGTGTTGAATACAACATGAAGGCTGCTAAGGAAATTCATGAATTAATGGTAGACGCACTCAAGCGTAGATACATGGAGAAAAATGGAGGTGAAGCCTGATGGTTGAACTAGTACCAAAATTGCTGCGACAAGAATTAGAAGCTCTTGCTGCCAAAGATGAGAGAATCGATGGAAGAGGTCGCTGGGAATCTAGAGAGATTACTCTTGAAACCAATTGCCTATACAATGCAGAAGGCAGTGCTAAGGTAACGTGGGGTGAAACTGTAATTTACGCTGGTGTAAAGTTCGAAATTAGAACACCATGGCCAGATCGTCCAACACAAGGTTCGCTAATGTGCGGGGCAGAATTGAGACCTGTTGCTGGAAGAAAGTACGAACCCGGACCACCATCTCCTGAATCGATTGAATTAGGTAGAGTCGTTGACAGAGGAATTCGTGAATCTGGATGTATTGATATGGATTCACTGTGTATTATCCCAGGTGAGAAAGTTCTGGGAATAATGATCGATATCCACGTACTATCTGACAAAGGAAATATCTTCGACGCCTGTGCTCTGGGTGCAATAGCAGCTTTGAGAACTGCAATAGTTCCAGCAGAAAGATTCGATATCGGAGAAGACTACCCTCTAGCAGTCTCGATGACACCTACAATGTGCTCTTTCACAAGAGTCGGAGGAAGGTATGTCCTCGACGCTAATGAAGAGGAAGAATTGGGTGGAGATGAAAGAATTCACATCACATTAGGAGACGAAGGGCACCTTCATTCACTTCAGAAGGGGTTAAAGGGAACTTTCACTCCGGCCGAATTCGACGAGATACTACAGGTCGCACAGAAACGCTGCGCAGAACTTGCAGAACTTGTCAACTCCAAGGAGGAATAAACATGGCAAAGCGAACACAAAAGGCCGGAGCAACAGGCCGATTTGGTGCAAGATATGGTGTCAGCGTAAGAAGAAATGCTGGCATGGCCATGAAGAAGAAGAACGCTAGTTACACTTGCCCGGTATGTCAATACCGAAAGGTAACACGCAAGTCTGTGGGAATCTGGTCCTGTGGAAAGTGCGGACACACATTCGCTGGTGGTGCTTGGGAACCATACACCCGTGCATCAGACGCAAACAACAGAATCATTCGCCGAAACGCAGATGGTGCAACCACTGCTGATATGGCATACATTGCCCAACAAGCAGCAATCGAGTACGAGCGTGCACTAAACGCTGGCGAACTAGACGAAGAGGAGTGATCACATTGTGGTATGTCCGCCTACAGGTGGATTCGCCCAATGCTAAATCTCTTGCTTCGAGTTTGGTTAGTGAAGAAGAACTCGAAATCAATGACGCCAGTTTCTCCTTCACTCTACAAGAAAGCAGAGCAAAAGACGCAAGAGCGATGTGGAACACTCGAATGCGTTCTTTAGTAATCGCTGCCAAGGTCAGCAAAGTGATGGATTCTTGAACCCCTGCCTTTTGAGATGATAACATGGAGTCAGCCCAACAGTTGCAAATGGTGGTTGCGGAAGTACAAGCAGCTCGCCAACAAGTTGCTTCACTCAACGCACAAGTTCGTGAACTGGAAGGAACTATCGCTGCCGTGAAACAGCAACCGGAAGATATGGCGCTACATAGACAGATGGGCACTATCTTGGTTGAAGTTGAAGATAGGGCACAATTACTATCCGACCTTGAGATGACTCTTGAACAAATGAGGTCCGCTGTTGAAACCATGGGTAAGCGAGAAGCCGAACTAGTGGCAACATATGACAAGTTGAAGCAGTCACTAGAGGGATGATTTTGGAAGCCCTCGAATCCTGGATTGCCGAAGCCACCACCAAAGGTGCTGTCCCAGTAGTAACTGGAAGAAACGGTGATATGGACACAATTGGTTCAGCCATTGCATTGGCCTCTTCTCACCCTAATTTGATGGCGTGTGGTTTGCATCTAGGAAAATTAGCCAATCGTTTGTGTACTGATTTAAATGCACCATTTCGTAAACTATCGAAATCACCAACCTGGCCAGCAAAGTTAGGCGGAATAATCATCGTAGATGCAGCCTCTGAAATGCAAACAGGATTATCATTACCAGAAGGGGTTCCGATTTGTGTAATCGATCATCACGATACTTGTGAATGGAATTTTGGAGAAGCAGATTTAGAGTTCAGAAGTAATGTAAGAGCAACTACACAGATAGTATTCGACTATCTTAAAGTCAAGAATCCCGATGCACTAACTGATGAAGTACGTAAGCTCTTACTTGCAGGACTGATAACTGATACTGGGAGATTTAAGCATGCTGATAGGGATGCATTGAGATGCGCAACCGAACTAATGGATGGCGCAAATTTCGAATATCAAGAATTCGTTGAATATATTCAAACAGAAGACATAAACTCAAGTGAAAGGGGTGCAATCCTCAAGGCACTTTCACGCTGTCAATCGACAGAGTGTGGCAAATGGAATCTGGTTCATACATACGCAGGGATCCACGAAGGAAAGGTCGCTGGATTACTTACCCAAGCAGGTGCAGAGATTGCATTAGTTTCACGCTACAGAGACGGTGAAACTCGTTTAACAGCAAGAGCGACCAGAGCGTCGACTAAAGATGGGATTCATCTTGGTGAAATGATGAAATCACTGACATCTAAACTCGGGGGAGAAGGCGGAGGTCATGATGGAGCCGCAGGTTGGTCAGGAAAAAGTGACAGAGTAGCCGCTGAATCAGCTTTCATCAATCTATTAGCAAATCAAAAGAGGGTCGAAAATGAATCCTGAAGAAATAATCCATGCCTTCGATAACGGAGAGAGAGACCTAGAACCTATGCTTGAAAAGATGGGCTGGAAAAGTTGGCTCGGTGTTGCCGAATTGGGATTGGTCATGCAAAGCCCAATCGTAGATTTTCTCGAAGAAAAGTTGACGGCTGCTGAGAGCAAAGTTCTGGATTTGGTAAAGAAACGGCTCTCCGGCGAGTTGACATTGGATTCTATAGAAGAAGCCCTAGCAGTCGCCAGGAACCCAAAAACAAGAGACTTAGCTCTCGAAGGTAGGTTGCGTATGGAAAGAGGGCTTGTGCATTTTGAAAATGGTGACACCGAAGATGCTAGAGACGATTTGACGTGGGCAGAAACGCGACTAAAGTCTGTAGCGAAAGCGAGTAGAGATCACGACATTTCTCTGCTAAATAAAGCAGCATTCCATCTTTCAATAGATGAGCCAATGATGGCTTTACACGTCCATGGAGAAATTTCTCGTACTGCAGGTCATGCAAACGAAACAATCGCAATATCTAGAATTCAGGCTTCAAGGATACACCTTGCATTCGGACACATGTTCGATGCTGCAAGGTGTGCATTCAACTCACACGCACATGCAATAATTGCGAAACAAACAGAGTTAGCTGTCGAGGCAGGTGCTATTTTCGTTGAAATCTCATCAGGATTTATCAGTGAAGAAGCAGAAAAGTTTGCTGACCAAGTCATGGAGGCAAAACCGTTGTCTGCTGGCCAAGAAGCACCGCTATTACAAGTTCATCCAAGCGATGTATATGGGGTTCTAGAATGGTGTTCAGAAAACACAACTCCTGGCTATTCCGGAGAAGAAAGACCTGATTTACGAACACTTGTCATGCTAGCGAAGAGGCTCGAGAAAACCGATTTATTTTCTGACTTACTTTCCTCACCAAACGAAGTTGAAGACGCTCTACTTGCTGCACTTTGTGCATCAATCAGCAAAGATGAACAAGCAAAAATCTGGACGGACAGGGTCACGGAAATAATGACTCTGAAGAATGTCTAGAGCATTGATTGGGCTCTTTCCATCCATTCTTGAGCCCATTCTTCTCCAGACGTGAAGAGTGACCTCGCTAAGAAAAATGCTTCAGCGGCCTCGCCTGCTTGCAACAAATTTTCCAAACGAGTTAGTTCTGTATCAACTACTTCATCTTCCTCTAATGATTCTTCTAGTGGTACATTGGAAACGTTTTGAGAAAGGTTTTGCATCCTTTCTAGGAAATCAGAACGAGTTTGTAGTGATGGACCACTCCAAGGAACCGATTCTTTACCATCCATTGCACGCTTCAATCTTTCAAGGAATAAATCCCGAACGGGTTCAGTCGGTCTGATTTGTTGCACGTGGTCATAGCATAGCCAAGCCTGGTCGATTTCATTTCTCCTTTCGTGTAATCTTCCTAACTCCATCCACAACTCGTGATTTGCGGGCCTGTGAGCTAACAAATGGTGTACTAACTCAATGAACATCTCTTCATGCCCAGCACCGCGTATTCTCTCGAGCCTTCTACCGTAGACAATGTTGGCTCTTTGGTCTGTAAAGTCTAATCCTCTACATCGAATAGCAAAGTCTCCTAACCCTTTTTCATCTAAACTCTCAAACCAAGTTTCAGGTTCTAATGAATCAGTAATGAAAGCTGCTTCAAGCAATTCCAATCCAACTTCAAGATGGTTGACATCACGAATTTGTGACAACTGATTTGGATCTCTACCCAGTACAATGAATAAATCCTCCAAAACCAAGGCAAGACCTTCACCATCCATACGCATTTTCTTAATCTCTGCGAGACATCTCCAATTGCGCTCATCAGTAAAATCATACAAGACTGCTTGTTGAGCATTTTGTTCTGCCCAAGCCAAGTTTTCTGCGGCTCTTTCGGAGTCTTTCTTTGACAGTTTTACAAACCGGTCCGCCTGCGCTCGATGCCTGCTACCCAAATTCCTTCTTGGGTGCTGAAGTTTCGAGGCGCTATCCATGCAACCATCTCACTGAACCGACATGAAACCTGACCTATCATAACCCCAAGGTATGGTTGCATCAATGCCAATCTTTGCAGTATTACCATCATTCAGTCTTGATGGATCTAGACTCGAACCTTTTTGATTTGAAAGTATGATTGAGTCTGAGTCAGGTTGCCAACGAGTCATCATTGCCCATTCGACTCTTACAGGGTCGGTTATGTCAATGTCTTCATCGACAATTGTAACCATTTTCATTGAGCGGTGTCCATCCAGTGCTGCTTGAATTGCCCTCTTACCGTCTCCCTCTTTTTGGACTCTAATTTTTACAACAGCAGCAAGCCAACCTCCTCCACCTTCTGTCATGTGGACATCAAGACACTCACAAACTTCGCTTACAGCGGACTTTATGGTCGGCGCCCTAGGTAGACCCATGAGTGTTTTGTGTTCTGCTTCTGCGGGTATCAAAGCGTGGAAAATTGGATTGGTTCGGTGAGTGATTCCGTCTATCTCAATTACTGGTTCTTGACGAATATCATCGACAGTCCCCGTTATATCCACATAAGGTCCCTCATCGTCATTTTGAGTAGTGATTCTACCCCACATAGCATACTCTGCACTTGCTGGAACCTGAAGTCCATTGGGAAGGGTTACCAATTCTAATGGTTTACCATACACCTTTTCATGCAGTGCAGAAGCAATCGTCAATTCATCGATATTTGTATCAAAAGACATTGCTGCTGCTAGCAAGACTACAGGATCTGGAGCGTTAATGATTGCAACATTTACCTCTTCGCCTGCCGCTCTAGCTTCGCCAGTCATTGAGTAAAGATGTCTAGGAACAATCCTAGCAACTAAGTGATTGTCATCACGCAAGAATTGTCTGTGGAATGACATGTTCCTTATCCCTCCATATTCAGCGATGATAACGCTCGAGGACATGTATCTACCACGGTCCTCTCTCCAGTGATGAGGAATCGGTAATTGTGTCAATTTTGGACTGTCTTGCGGGTTCTCCAATACCGGTCCTGTGTCAACAATTTTTGGCTCAGATGGATTATTCATAGCCCATCCAAGTAGGTCAATAAAATCCTCCGGCTCGATAGATAGTGCTGCGCACAATCTGGGCCTTGTCAACAAATTGACAGCGATTCTGTGACCTGGAGCCTCTTGCAAATTTTCGAAAAGCAAAAGGTCGTGACCTGTAGATTTAGACTTATCAAAAACCCCGTGCAGTATGCTGGTTGGCTCATCAATAACCGTGGCTGCACCTAGTAAATCTCGGAATGCCATTGGTTGACGCTGGAGGGTTTAAGTCATGAACATTGGCACTAAAGATTCGGGGATGAGTGCATCATTCTACCAATCTAATTCAATCGGCATCATGAAATAGGGGAGGTAGGTCGGCAAGTTGCTTCTCTGGAGAGTTTTGACATGGGTCGTGGATTGTTCGCAGGAACCAAGATGGCAAAAGACCGCCAAAAGTTTAGGTGGTCTGACCGAAGATACAAGAAGCGTATGCTCAAGTCTAGAGCAAAGCACGATCCTCTTGCAGGTTCAACTCAAGCAAAGGGTATCGTCGTTGAAAAGGTAGGTATCGAAGCAAAGCAACCAAACTCCGGAATCCGCAAAGCGGTGAAGATATCCCTAATCAAAAACGGTAACAAACTCACAGCATTCGCTCCAGGTGACGGTGCAATCAACTTCATCGACGAACACGATGAAGTAATGGTAGAAGGTATCGGTGGACGCATGGGTCGTTCATACGGAGATATCCCTGGAGTTAGATACAAGGTAATCCAAGTCAATGGCGTTTCACTAGATGAGATGGTCCGTGGCCGAAAGGAGAAGCCAGTTCGCTGAAACGGAGTGATTGTGATGAGTGACGAAGTCGAAACACAAGAAGAAACAACCGTCGAAGAGGCAAAGCCAATCGCAGGAATCGGCACTCTGGTATTCGGAAAGTACGACGCTGCAGAAGTTATCTGCAGAGACCCAGGATTAGCTCCATACATCAACCTCTCAACAGTTGGTGTACCGCACACCGGTGGCCGCCACGCAAACGCTTGGTTCGGTAAAGCTAAGTTGTCAGTCGTTGAAAGGTTCACAAACAAACTTATGCGCACTGGTAAGTATACTGGAAAGAAAATGGGTGCTTTGAAAGCGTTCGAGGCTGCTCTTGACTCCATGGCAGAAAGAAGTGGAGAGAATCCACTGCAGGCATTCGTCGATGCGATTTGCTACGCTGCACCTATGGAAGAAATTACTCGTATCAAGTTCGGTGCTGTATCACAACCAAAGGCTGTCGACAGTTCACCATCAAGAAGACTTGACGTTGCACTAGGCAACCTAGCAAAAGGTGCACAACAAGGTACTTCCAAGTCCAAAAGAACACTGACTCAGTGTATCATCAACGAGTTAACCAAAGCAAGCGTTGGAGATGTAACCTCATTTGCTGTAGCAAAGAAGGAAGAAGTTCAGCGCATTGCGGCTAGCGCAAGATGATTCTCTAACCGGCGCAAATCTGTTCATTTGACCAATATAGTCAATAACGGATTTCGGCGCCATGGTTACATGAGTGATACCAAGAATGTGCAAATTAATTGGCTAAATTCAATATTTTTATTCGCCACTCCTTTGCTTGCAACTCTTGGAATTATTCTCCACTGGTTCTACTTTAGTCCACCAGGCCTACTAGAACTGATTGTGTTCTTTTTCCTGTACTTTGCATGTGGACTGTCGATTACTGTTGGCTATCACCGTCTGTTTTCACACAGATCTCACACTGCCAAGTGGCCACTTGTTTTGTTTTACGCAATATTTGGAGCCGGTTCATTTCAAAACTCGATTATCGAATGGTGCTCAGACCATCGACGCCACCACAAAATGACTGATTCTGAAGAAGACCCATACAGTGCATCGAAGGGCTTCTGGTATTCTCATATAGGATGGATTTTAGTTGAAGAAGAAAAATTTGCTAACGATTTCTCTAATGTCAAAGACCTTCAGCAAAGCAAAATCATCATGTGGCAACACAGGAATGTGTTCCTAATCGGGGCACTCTCGGGTCTAATTTTACCAGCGATTGTTGGTTTTGCTATCGGTGGTTTATCTGGAGCAGTTGGATGCTTTGTCTGGGCAGGATTGGCAAGGGTAGTCTTTGTTCACCATGGAACATTCCTAATCAACAGTGCAGCACACATTTGGGGTACACAACCTTACTCAGAGGAGAATTCCAGCAGAGATTCTTTTTGGCTTGCATTCCTTACCTTCGGCGAGGGTTATCACAACTTCCACCACACCTTCCAAGCGGATTACAGAAATGGACACAAGTGGTACCACGTAGACCCAAGCAAATGGTGGATTAAGTCATTCAATTACCTTGGATTGAATTCACAGTTGAAATCAACACCAAACCATTCAATTGAGGTTGCCAAGGTAAATATGAAATTCAAAAAGCGGGCACAGAGGCTCGAAAATAAGAATGTAAGCATACACAAATTCGAGGAACGTTTGGCAAAATGCAGAGATAATCTTCGTTCAAAAATGTTTGAATTCCAAAGAGCAAAAAAGGAATTTAAAAACATGGCTAGCGAGTCCAGAGCTGCAATGAAAGCAAAGGTGGACGACTTGAAAAATTCAGTCAGAAATGCTAGAGATGATTTGCGTCAATTATTCAGAGATATGAAAATTGAATACAAGCAAGCCAAGACCGCTGCATAAACAGGCTACAGCACACGATTCAACCGAGTTTTGGGTAGTCGATTTGATAAACCCCTTCAAGGTGGCGAGAACAGACGAGAGTCAGGTGATTTACCATGGGCCGTAAAGAAGACAACATCAAGAAGGCAACAGAAGTTATGCACATCCTACCACAGATTCGTAACTTGTGTATCGCTGCTCACATTGACCACGGAAAGACTACACTTTCTGACAACCTAATTGCAGGTGCAGGAATGATGAGCGAAGACCTTGCTGGAAAGAGCAGAGTTCTGGACTTCGATGAGCAAGAAAGCGCTCGTGGAATTACCATTAACGCTGCATCGGCATCTATGGTTCACGCCGTAGATGGAACTGATTACCTAATCAACCTAATCGACACTCCAGGTCACGTTGACTTTGGTGGTGACGTTACTCGTGCAATGCGTGCGGTAGACGGTTGTTTCATCCTAGCATGTGCAGTAGAAGGACCAATGCCGCAAACAGAGACTGTTGTTCGTCAAGCATTAAAGGAGAAGGTTAAGCCTGTTCTTTTCATCAATAAGGTCGACCGTCTGATCAACGAACTAAAGGTTACTCCTGAAGATATGTTGAAGAGATTTGAAGAGACTATCATCAAGGTTAACAAGCTGATTCGTCAATTCGCTCCAGAAGAGAAGAAGAAGGAATGGCAAGTTAGCGTTCTTGATGGAACAGTGGCATTTGGTTCAGCATACCACAACTGGGGAATTACAATTCCATACATGAAGAAGTCCGGAGTTTCAATGACTGAGATTTTCGAGTTCTGTAACAATGAAGACCAAAAGACGCTTGCTCAGAAGGCTCCAGTTCACGAAGTACTTCTCGACATGGCAGTAACAAAACTTCCTGGACCTGTCGAAGCACAACCATACCGCATTCCTAATATTTGGACTGGAGATTTAGAAACTCCAATCGGTAAGGCAATGATGAACTGTGACCCAGAAGCAGAACTCGCAATGATGATCACAAAGATTTGGATGGACCCACACGCTGGTGAAGTAGCAGTAGGAAGATTGTACTCTGGTGCAATCAACCAAGGTGAATCCGTATACGCAATCGGTGCTGCAAAGCCAGAGCGTGTCCAGCAAGTCAGCATGATGGTTGGTGGAGACAGAATTACAGTACCAAAGGTTGTTGCTGGAAACATCGCTGCAATCACTGGTATCCGCTCAGCAGCAGCTGGTGTAACATTGTCTCGTGACAAGGATTTCACTCCATTCGAAGCAATCAGACACTACTCTGACCCTGTAGTTACTGTGGCGGTTGAGCCAAAGAGCATGAAAGACCTTCCAAAGTTCATCGATGCTCTAAGGT
>WTIV01000114.1 GCA_011525095.1 Methanobacteriota archaeon | reverse complement strand
GAGTGCAGACGCCCCAGCATCCACAGTATCCATTGTCTCACAAACTCCACCGCCAGCAAAACCTGCTGGAAAGAAATTCGAAGGTGCTTCTTCTGCTGAAGAAGTCGCAAGACTACTAAGGGATGAGGCAAACGTAATTTGAGGTGAATAAAATGTCAGAGAGTGTAATTATCGCAGAAGTAAACAAAGGCACAGTAGCAGCGGTTACCGCTGAATTAGTCAGCGCAGCACTGGCTCTAGGAACAACACCTACAGTCGTAGTACCTTGCACCGATGCATCGGTTGCAGATGGCGCTGGATTCGAAGGCGTTAGCAAGACAATCGCCGTCAAGGGCGACTGTTTCACAAACTACGATGCTGCATCCTGGGCGGCTGCTATCGATGCTGCTGCACCAACTGGAATCGTAATCGCTGCAGCGACTCCACAATCAAAGGACGTTGCAGCAAGAGTTGCTGCTAGAAGAGGGCTATCAATCGTTCAAGACGTTGTTGCGATTGATGGAATGAACCTAACCAGCCCAATCTATTCTGGAAAAGCGATGCAGACTGTCGCATTATCAGGAGACGCTGCAATCTCTGTCAGAGCAAACGTATTCCCTGCGGCTGCTTCAACATCTGCAGATGTTTCAGTAGTTGACCAGTCTGGCGACGTGGCGACTGCAGTGCAAGAAATAATCGCTCGTGCATCCGCTAGGCTGGATGTATCTGAAGCCAACATCATCATCTCCGGTGGAAGAGGAATGGGTAGCCCAGACAACTTTTCACACTTGGAGAAGATCGCTGATACTCTAGGCGCAGCAGTCGGTGCATCCAGAGCAGCAGTAGACACATGGGACGAGATTCCACACTCCATGCAGGTAGGACAAACCGGAAAGACGGTCAACCCTAATCTGTACATAGCAGTCGGAATTTCAGGCGCTATTCAGCACCTTGCAGGTATGCGCTCCTCTAAGTATATCGTCGCTGTAAACAAGGATGCAGATGCTCCTATCTTCTCTCACGCTGACTACGGAATCGTAGCAACTTGGGAAGAAGCGCTGCCAGTGTTGGAATCCGCATTCTCATCAATGATGGCTTGATTATAACCAGGCGCCTCTGCCCCTGTATCCGTCGTTCAAGAACGGATTGGTTTGTTTTTCATGACCAATTGTTGTTAGTGGTCCATGGCCGGGATGGACGATTGTTTCCTCATCCAAAGGCCAAAGCCTTTCTCTAATCATTCTGAGTAAGAGGTCCAAGTCTCCTCCTGAATTTGGTAAGTCTGTCCTACCAATTGAACCCTGAAAGAGTGTGTCTCCGGCAAATAGATGATCAGGACCATCATTTACGATTAGCCTCAAACAACATCCACCGAGAGTGTGGCCGGGTGTATGTAAGATCTCAAATTCCATTCCACCAAATTTGTGGACATCACCATGCTCCCATGTGTTTTCTGCAACCGCCGGCTCGGGCAATGAGAATCCCCAGCGACGACCAGATTGTTGAGCTAAACTTTGTAGAAAGAAATCGTCCTTGTGCAACCACCAATCAAGAGAATAGTGCTCTTTCAAGTAAGGTATGTGACCGCTATGGTCGAAATGGGCATGAGTGTTAATCAATGCCACAACCTTTCTCTCACCGAGATAATTTCCAATCTCGTGGTCTGGCTCACCTAATCCTGAATCTATCCATTCGATGATGCGACTCGAATCGCCACCGCCATCGATGATTACTGTCTCGCCAGTTTCGGGATTGGTTACAACACTACACCTTTGCTGTAATGCAGTGACAAAGAAATGAGCGATATTCGGAGAATCTACCATCTCACTCAATCCTCACATCTATAGAGTCTGAAGACCAACGGCCATCCCTGTCTTTAATCCTAAGTTCGAGTCGATGATTACCGCGATTTAACTTCACACGAACCGCAGGCGTGTTGGCGATTTCTTTGCCAGTATCGTCAACCCAAGACCAAGTTTCAATTCTTTCTTGTGGGTCTTCCGTATTTCTACCATCAAGTGTGACAATAGCAGTCCCGTCATCTTCGGCTTTGAGGGACTGATCGCCTCCAGCATCTGGCCTCGGAGCGATAATTTCCTCCGCATCAAGAGATAATGCAAGCATCAAATCTTCTTCTTCTGAGATTATCTCTTCAACTTCGATTTCATCATTTAATGCATCTAACAAGTTGCCTGCATCGCTTAGTTGGCCGGGTTCAATCCCAGCCAATTCCTCAATAGATTCACTGTTTCCATAGAGTTCGTCTGCATCGATTTCGATCGCGGGTGCTTCCCCCCAATCATCAATTGCTGTGGACTCCTCAACGAGTGACGTTGGTTCAGATGTTGAATCGATTAAAACGACCGGTTCTGCATCAGTGTAATCGTTTTGGTCACTTCCAGCGATTAGTACAGCAGTACCATCACCGTTAGAAGATACATGTTCAACCATTCCCTGTGTTTCAACAGACCAAAGAATTCCATCTGGTTTCACCATGTGGAGGTGAAACCAAGACCCAACAAGTGCATTTTCGCCCATGTCGATAATTGTGTGTGCGGGGTGGCTTAAGTCTGCAACAAGAACTTCGTTTTGCATTATGCCACCCATATCTAACCCCATCCACGGACCTTCAACTGCAATTACTCGTCGCTTGACATCAAACCGAT
>WTIV01000153.1 GCA_011525095.1 Methanobacteriota archaeon | reverse complement strand
CTCATGATGACACTGTTCGTAAGCGCAAACATGAACCCGTTACAGGCCAAGATTTACGCAGGAGAATGGTTGAGGGATTGAAACCCGTTGATGAAGCGGTAATAGGGAATCCACCCAACGTACCCATTTTTGATATTCTGCCTGCGGTTAAACCAGATATTATTGCCTTGGGCTATGACCAAGAGCATGCAGAGGAGAGAATTAGAGCGTCGTTAACCGATAGAGGACTAGGTCATATCAAAGTCGTAAGAGTTGAAGGCCTTTCTGATGATTTAGACGGGACGAGAAAAATCATTGCAAGAATTTTGGAACTATCCTCTGCAAGAAAAGAATGAGTTGGTGTTAGTATGTTCACAGGAATTGTAGCTGGAACCGGTACCATCTGTGAAATGTCCGGCGAGCAAGTTGTCAGGATAGTCATCGACTTTCAATCGGTGACTACAGATAATTTGGAAACTGGTGCTTCGGTTTCAATTGACGGTACATGCCTCACAGTAGTTGAGATTAATTCTCCAAAGATTTCATTTGATGTTATTCCTGAAACCCTTCAAAAGACCACGCTAGGCAGCAAATCGTCAGGTAGTTTAGTCAATCTTGAGAGGGCTCTGAAAATGGGCGACGAATTGGGAGGTCACTTGCTCTCCGGTCACATTTTGGGAATGGGTCAGATAACTGACAGAGTCGAAGGAAAAGAAAATTTGGATTTGCGAATCAGTTGTCCTAGCCACATTATGAAATTCGTCCAAGAAAAGGGTTACATTGCAATAGATGGCATCTCATTGACAATTGGGAACGTCGACGAAACCTCATTTTCACTTCATTTAATTCCAGAAACATTAGCACTTACAACAATTGGCGGTAAACAAATCGGTGATAAGGTCAACATTGAAGTTGACTCGATGACTCAAACAATTGTGACAACGGTAGAGAGAATATTGGAGGCGAGAAATTGAGCAAGAATATCGCAGTAGTATGTGGCAGTTACCACAAGAAGGAAATCGAAATGATGCTCGAGTTGGCCAAGGACCAAGCAAACAAGGAGGGACTAACAATCACAGAGGTAGTTTGGGTTCCTGGCGCAATGGAGGTTCCTCTAGCACTAAACAGGATTGTTAACGCAAGCGGAGAATCATTAGTAGGAGCAGCATGTCTTGGAATCATTGAGAAAGGACAAACACAACATGGTCTAGCGATGGGTCAGGCTGTTTTGAAGTCAATAATTGATTTACAACTCTCATGGAATAAGCCAATCGGTCTGGGAATAATCGGTCCCGGCGCAGAACCTGAACACATTGGACCGAGGCTAGAGCCTCATGCTAGAGCGGCTATTTCTGCAATATCTTCCATGCTCTAGGTCTTAGCAGTACGTGATTTTCTTTCTTCAAAATCACCCACCAGATTCCTAGAAGTACGAATAATTGTGGGAACCATAGCCACCATGTACTCCATCTAACGCCGTCAAACATGAGGTCGCTCCATGGATGAAATACAGGAGTTGGAAAGAACCTCAATGTGTGGCCAGGGATATCGATTAGAATGTGGAAAAACCATGGCAGAACGAAGATTGATGCCATGTATCCGGGCTTTTCATGGCCTTTAGATTTCAAGAAGTAGTAAGCACATCCATACAGGAAAGCGACAATAGTTAGCGAGTGGGTCCACTGGTAAATTTCCCAAGCTACTGGCATGTCGGATGTGACTGTGTCATCGTCGACGCTGGTTCTTGGTATCCCATTTGCCATCCTGTAAATTGAGGCTGGAATGAAAGCGAGTAAATCAGGTAGAACACCCATTGGTCCACTAATCTTCCACGAAATTTTCTTTCTCGTCAGTGCCATACTCCACAACCAGTGAGAAAATACGTCCATAGCCCTCGGGAACAGAGTCCTGTTAATGATAATTGAGAGAAAATGTTCAAGGGGGTTATCGCCTTGGAAGAAAGCATGAGCGCCGGAATACGTAACGTGATTATTATCGGAAGTGGTCCTGCTGGATACACTGCTGGGCTTTACACATCTAGAGCAATGCTCGAACCTTTGATGTTTGCAGGCTACATGTCAGGCGGTCAGTTGATGCTAACAAGCGACATTGAAAACTTCCCAGGTTATCCTGAAGGGATTGGCGGTCCTGAGATGATGATGCAGTTGAGAGAACAAGCAGAGCGATTCGGTCTCGAAGTTCAAGACAGGAACGTAGAGAGAGTTGACCTCTCTGAAAGGCCATTCAAAGTCTACACCGAGGGCGAAGAATTCCTGACGCACTCAATCATTGTATCAACAGGTGCAGAATCAATCTGGCTGGGAGCAGAGGGAGAAGAAGAGCAAAAGGGCAGAGGTATCTCAACATGTGCAACTTGTGATGGAGCATTCTTCAGAGACGAAGAAATTCTAGTTGTTGGTGGTGGAGACTCTGCTATGGAAGAGGCGACTTTCCTGACTAGATTTGCATCCAAAGTAACTCTTGTCCACCGCAGAGATGTGTTCAGAGCATCTCAAGTCATGTACGACAGAGCTGCCAACCATGAAAAGATTGAGATCAAGACATTTAGACAAGTCAAGAAGTGGCTTTCAGATGATTCAGGTCTTACCGGGGCTATCCTAGAAGACCCTCGTGATGGTACCACTGAAGAAATCGCAGTATCTGGTGCATTCATTGCGATTGGTCACACTCCAATA
>WTIV01000046.1 GCA_011525095.1 Methanobacteriota archaeon | reverse complement strand
GTTCTAGAAGGAACGGTTGCAAATGTAGGAATGCAAGGAACAATTGTTGTCGAACGTGACAATGTTCGTTACATGCAGAAGTACGAGAGATATGAAAAGCGCACAAGCGCTCTATCTGCTCATCTACCAAACTGTATCGGTGGAGTAGAAGTAGGTGACCGAGTGAAAATTATGGAATGCCGTCCGCTTTCCAAGACAGTTTCATTCTGTGTTATCGAGAACAATGGAGGTGAAGCTTGATGCGTGGAATTGCAGGTAAGCAAACCCGTGGTCTGCCAACAATGGCAAGACTTCAGGTTGCTGACAACACTGGAGCAAAGATTGCTCAGTTGATCAATGTCCGCAAGTTGGGTGGAACCATGCGTAGATATCCTTCTGCAGGTGTTGGTGACCTGATCAAGGTCTCCGTCAAGCGTGGTACCCCCGAAACTCGCCGTCAGATGTACAACGCAGTTGTAATCCGCCAGCGCCGTCCATTCCGTAGAGTAGACGGAACTTGGGTTCAATTCGAAGACAACGCTTGTGTAATTACAAACGAGAAGGGCGATGTCCAAGGTTCAGATATCAAAGGACCTGTTTCACGTGAGGCAGCAGAACGCTGGCCTCGTATTGCAGCAACTGCAAAGCAAATTGTATGAGGTGAAAGGGATGGTAAAGAGTAGCAAACCAGGAAAGCAGCGCAAGGCACAAGCTAATGCGCCACTTCACGTTAAGCGCAAGAGAGTACGAGCTCGCTTGCAACTAGACAAGCCAGACGAGCGCCTAGCAGGACTTCGTTCAGTCACTATCCGTGTCGGAGATACTGTACGTGTAGTACGTGGCGACTTCGCACACGGTGGAAAGAGAGTTGGAGGAAAGCGCAATGCTGACCCGCTCTCCGGTAAGGTCCTAAGTGTAGATTCAAACACAGGTCGCCTCTCAATCGAGGGTGCAACAGCGACCAAGTCAGACAACAGAGAAGAGGCTGTTCCGGTCCACGCCTCCAACGTCGTCGTCACAAAATTGGACGAGACGGACAAGTTGCGAATGCAAAACCTGACCGCAGATAGGAGTTGAAAAGAATGGGAAGTAGCAGTCACTTGAAGCGTTTGGCCATACCACGAAGCTGGCCTCTTCCTCGAAAGACTACAATTTGGGTCACCCGCCCTCGCGCAGGTGCTCACAGTCTTGAGAGATGCATGCCTTTGAACATTGTAATCAGAGACGTAATCGGTCTAGCAAGATCAACCCGTGAAGTTAGAACGATTCTACACAACGGTCTAGCAAAGGTCGATGGCCGTATTGTAAAGGATACTCGCAGAGGAGTTGGAATCATGGATGTTCTAACACTAGGTGAGGAAAACTACCGCTGTGTCCTAGACACCAACGGTCGCCTAAGATACCGCCCAATTTCCCCAGAGGAAGCATCTTGGAAGGTATGCCGAATTGAAGGCAAGTCAACCATCAAGGGTGGAAAGACACAGGTTCACCTTCACGATGGAAGAAACATCATCGTTGACGATGCATCAGAACACAAGACTGGTGACTCATTGAAAATTTCACTACCAGAGCAAGAAGTTCTAGAACACATCAAGTTCGGTGAAGGCACACGCTGCATGCTAATCGGTGGTGTACACGTCGGTAAGTTGGCGGATGTAACAAACTACATCGTAAAGCGCTCAAGCATGCCGAACGAAGTTGAATTCGATGGATTCGGTACAATTACTGACAACGTATTCACCGTTGGCGACTGCGCTCTACCAGGTGTGGAGGTGAGCCAATGAGCGAGTCAGTAAACCCAATGTCTGTACCAAGGATTTCCAAGGTTGTAGTAAACATTGGTGTAGGAGAAGGTGGAGACCGCTTATCCAACGCTGAGAAGGTACTAGAACTGGTAACTGGTGTTTCACCGGTCAGAACCCTAGGTAAGCAGCAAAACCGTGACCTGAAAGTTCGTGTTGGATTTCCAATCGGATGCAAGGCAACTATCAGAGATTCAGATTCAATCAAGAAATTCTTGACTGATGCTTTCTGGGTTAGAGAGAACACAATTCCATCATGGAACTTCGACAAGTCTGGTAACTTGTCTTTCGGAATTCCAGATTACACAGACTTCCCTGAACAAAAGTACGATCCAGATATCGGAATTTTTGGAATGGATATCAATGTCGTATTAGAGAGACCTGGGCACCGTGTCAGCCGACGCCGACGCCGAAGCGCAAAGGTCTCCCAAAGCCACCGAACCAATGCTGATGACGCCAGAGCATGGTTTGCTGAGAACTATGGTGTCAAAATCTTGGAGGAGTGAAAATGGCACGAGACCATGGTGAGCAGATTGGAAGAACAAACGGATGCCGCAGATGCGGACGTCGCCGAGGAATGATTCGCCGTCACGGACTAAGACTGTGCAGACAGTGCTTCCGCGATGTAGCTCCTCAGATAGGATTTAAGAAAATGAATTGAGGTGATTATGAATGCAGTTCGACCCCCTTAATGACGCACTAACTAAGATATTCAACGCTGAGCAGGCTGGAAAGTACAACGTAGATTTGGCTCCGGCTTCTAAGTTGCTTGGTTCAGTACTAGAGATTATGCAAACCTCCGGCTATGTCGGAGAGATTGAGAAGAACGACGACGGACGAGGAGGCAAGTACATCGTTCAACTACGCGGCGCAATAAACCAGTGTGGCGTAGTTAAGCCACGCCACTCAGTTCGCCGCCAGGAGTTCGACAAGTGGGAAGGCCGTTACCTTCCTGCACAAGATTTCGGACTTCTGATTTTGACTACAAACAGCGGTGTAATGCACCACAAAGAAGCAAAGGAGAACCGCATTGGTGGTAAACTCCTAGCATATGTTTACTGAGGTGAGAAAATGGTAAAGTTAGATCGAATTGAACATACTGTGGAAATCCCTGAGGGAGTTTCCGCATCGATTGATGGTGACACTGTCACCATCACAGGGCCTAAGGGCAGCGTTTCTCGAGACTTTGTAAGTGCAAGGCACGACATTTTCCAAGAAGGCGGCGCCCTAATCGTTCGAATTGATGTTCCTCGCCGCAAGGAAAGAGCTCTTGCAGGAACATGGAATGCACACCTAAACAACATGGTAAAGGGAGTAACAGATGGTTTCACTTACACTTTGAAAGCACTATACTCTCACTTCCCAATGACACTAGCGGTACAAGGAAACCAATTGATAGTGAACAACTACTTTGGAGAAAGAGTACCAAGATCCGCAAACATCCTATCAGGTGTTGATGTGAAAGTTCAGAACAAGACAGAAATCGTCGTTTCTGGAATCGATAAGGAAGCAGTTGGACAAACCGCTGCTAACATCGAACGCTCAACAACTGTAAAGAAGCGTGACCGCCGTGTATTCCAGGATGGAATATACCTAATTGAGAAGGCATGAAGGGGGAATTGAGATGAGTGATTACGAAGATATGACAGTTGCACAACTCAAGGAGTTGCTAAAGGAAGCAGGACTTCCAGTCTCCGGAAAGAAGGCTGACCTCATTGCACGCTTGCAAGAAGGTGCAGATGAACCTGCACCGGTCGAGGAAGAATCCGCTGCTGAAGAAGAGGCAGACGATGATTTCGATTCCGATTACGAAGATGAAGATGACTGGGACGATGACGAGTACGACGAGGAGCACATCGCTCGCCAAAAGCCAGTTCTCACTGAAGAACTCAAAGCTGCTCTAGCACTACGTGCTGCTCAAAAGAAGGCAACACCTTCCTTCCGCAGAACAGAGTGGTTCCGCTACAAGCGTCTATCCCGCTCCGGCTGGAGAAAGCCACACGGTATGGACAACAAGCAACGCCGCAATTTCAAGTACAGAGGTTCCCTTGTTCGAATTGGACACGGTAAAGTAAACGCAGCAAGCGGTCTACACCCATCAGGATTCGAGGAAGTTATGGTTCACAACACACGTGACTTGGACCAAATCGATGCAGAAACCCAAGCAGCAAGAATTGGTGCTACAGTTGGTGGACGTAAGAGAGAGAATATCCATGCTCGTGCTGATGAATTGGGAATCAGAGTACTAAACCGCAGGAGGGAACGCTGATGCAGATTACTAACCAAAAGAAAATGGCTGCACAACTATTGAAGTGTGGTGTTCACAGAGTTTGGATTAACCCATCTTACCTAGACCAGGTAGCACAGTCTGTCCAGAAAGAAGATATCCGTGAGGCTATCGAAAATGGATGGATCAAGGCAAAGGCTGTTCAAGGAACTTCTAGGGTACGTGCTCTAAAGCGCCAAAATCAGAAGAAGAAGGGACGCAGGAAAGGTCAAGGAAAGAGGTCAGGTACTGCAAACGCTCGCAATCCTCGCAAGCAGCAATGGATGGCAACAATCCGTGCACAACGCAGGACTTTGAAGGAAATGCGCGAGGATGGAACCCTAGAGCGCTCACAATACCGCCACTACTACCTGAAGGCAAAGGGTGGCTCATACCGTTCGATTTCTCACATGAAAGCTCAGATGAGTGTCGAAGGCATCAAAATCGGAGGTGAACAATGATGGCAAGTGGACCAAGACAACGTAACCAATACCGTCGACGCCGCAGCGGTGAAACTGATTACCGCCGCCGTCTAAAGTTGCTAAAGAGTGGTAACTCTCGTGCAGTAGTTAGAATTTCAAACACCAGAACTGTTTGCCAAGTAGTCTCTTGGAAGGCAGACGGTGACAAGGTCGAAGTCTCTGTAACCGGAGATGACCTAGTATCTCGCTACGGTTGGCCAGAGTCCAACTCTCGCAAGAACATTCCAGCATCCTACCTAACCGGATACGCTCTTGGAAAGGCTGCACTAGCTGCAGGCCATGATGAGGCAGTATTGGATATCGGACTGGCTGCTAGCACAACTGGAAACCGTGTGTTCGCTGCACTAAAGGGAATGGTTGACGCAGGCTTGGAAATCCCTCACGGAGATTCCGTTCTACCTGATGAAGACCGCCTAAACGGTGCGCACATCGATGATTCCTATGCTTCCGTAGTGGAAGCGACCAAGACAAATATTGAGGAGGCGTTCTGAAATGAGTGATGAAGAGATAACTCAAATGGCACCAGGTCTGGTTCAGGCTTTTGCTGCACAAGAGGAAAATGAAGAGCAAGGTGGACGCCGTCGCCGCCGCACAGCTGCGGACGAAGCAATCTCCGCTTTGCGAACATGGACTCCAAAGACAAGACTAGGACGAGAAGTCATGGCAGGAAGAATCGTAACATACGAGCAAGCTCTTGCTTCAGGACTTCCAATCCGTGAGGTCGAAATCGTGGACGCACTAATTCCAAACCTGGAAGATGAAGTCCTCAAGGTCAACATGGTTCAGAGAATGACTGACTCCGGTCGACGTGTAAGATTCAACGTTATGGCTTGTGTCGGAAACAAGGACGGATATGTCGGACTAGCAATGGCAAAGGGTAAGGAAGTCGCTCAAGCAATCCAGAAGGCCCTAACCGCTGCTAAACTAAACATCATCCAAATCCAGCGTGGTAACGGTTCTTGGGAATCAAGCGTAGGACCAGGAACTTCCGTGCCATTCAAGGTACAGGGACAGGCTGGATCAACTCGAGTTACACTAATGCCAGCGCCAGCGGGTAAGGGACTGGTTATCGGAGAAACCGGTAAGCGTGTTCTAACTCTAGCAGGTGTTAGCGACGTACTGTCCAGAACAAAGGGACAGACCCGTACCACAATCAACTATGCTGCGGCAACATTCAATGCACTAGCAGCAATTAACAGAACACGTGTCAGCGATTCACAGAGAGCTGAGTTGTTCATCCACAAAGGGAGGCTGTTAGAATGAGTTGGATTGTTGTAAGAGCACGTTCAGACGTAAAGGTCGAGCGCTCGATTAGAGAAACAATGGGTATGTTGAACCTAACCCGTGTTAACCACGCAGTTATCATTCCGGAAAACCCACAATACCAGGGTATGCTTCAGAAGGCTAAGGATTACATCACTTGGGGAGATGCGAATGCAGAACTCATCGAGAAGATGATTTCAGAGCGTGGACGCCTAGTAGGTGACAAGCCAATTACTGATGCAGACGTAAAGGAAGCAACAGACTACTCTTCAATCAAGGAATTCGCAGCGGCAATCGCATCCGGAGATGCAACCGTCAAGGACATGCCTGAGATGAAGAGAGTATTCAGACTACATCCACCACGTGGCCCAAAGGGCTGGGGTGGACTCAAGCGCACCTACGTAATTGGTGGCGCTCTAGGACCTCGTGGAGAGGACATTTCGGCATTGGTCGAAAGAATGATTTGAGGTGATTTTGATGAGCAAAGCAAACAAGCATCGAGGACGTTGCCGCACACACGGAAGAGGCCACAAGGCTGGACGTGGTGCAGGTAAGCGTGGAGGACGCGGTAAAGCTGGTATGAACAAGCACCGTGTAATGACCCGTATCAAGTACATGCCTGGCCATTGGGGTATGCACGGATTCAACCGTGACCCAAGCCTAAGAACAGTCTACGTAACCTGCAATGTAGGTGACCTAGAGAGAATGGCTGATGGAAAGGATTCAATCGACCTAACAGAGATGGGAATCGACAAACTTCTCGGATCTGGCAGAATTAGCACAGCACTAACAGTAACCGTCGAAGAATGGTCTGCAAAGGCTGCAGAGAAAATCTCCGCAGCAGGCGGTTCAATCGAAGGTGATGAAGACGAAGAGGAGTGGGAATGAAGGCCCTGAATGGTTTTCATTAGACTTCTTTAATACAATAACAATCGGAGGAATGTAACATGGGCAAGCAATCAATCCCTTGGGCAGTTGGACTAACCGGTCTACTGTACTTTGGAATGTTGGGATACTGGCAATATGATGCATTCGAAACTGCCCTATTTGGTTCTGGAAACGCTAGCCAGAACGCAATTGATGGAGCACTATTCGGATTCGGATTTGGTGTCGCATACGTGGCATTCATGATTTGGTGTTTCACCAGAGACCTTCCTGAAGGGCTTAAAGAAGTACCAATTATCGGTCGTTTCGGAAAGATGCTAGCATGGCTAACTTTCCTTGGTATCGCAGTTTGGTACTGCAGGCCAAATTCGATGTACGGAGGCACACATCAGGACCTAGTAGGATACTTGTTAGTAGGTGTCATTTTGCTAGGATTTGGTGCTTCTGCCGCACTTGTCTGTTTCATGTACAGCGGCGACAAGAACAGCAGATTGTACGCTCTACACCGATTCGTAGATACTTATCCTACAATCACCAAGCCTGAGCGCCACGTTAGATTCAACGAGAAGTTGTGGACTACAACCCTAGTTCTAATCATTTACTTCGCAATGACCAACGTTATGATTTGGGGTCTATCTGGACAAGCACTTGACTTGTTCAGTGGTTTCCGTTCAATCATGGCTGGTGCATCTGGTACAATCATGCACTTGGGTATCGGACCAATCGTTACTGGTTCGATTATCATGCAGTTGTTCGCAGGTGCTAAGATCATCCGTCTTGACCTACAAGACTCAGAAGACAAGGCAATGTACCAAGGTGTACAGAAGCTTCTGGTTCTTCTCATGATTCCTATCGAATCTATTCCACAGACATACGGTTTCTTGGACCCAACTGAGGCTTTGATCACCAATTACGGAATGGGTTGGGCTAACTTCGTTATCGTTGCTCAGTTATTCGCTGGTTCTTACCTAGTATTCCTTCTTGATGAATTGGTCAGCAAGTGGGGTATTGGTTCTGGTATCTCTCTATTCATTGCTGCTGGTGTTGCACAATCAACATTCGTTGGTACGCTATCACCAATGCCAGCGACCTCTGGAGTTGGTTACAGTCTGCAGAACCCACCTTCTGGAACGTTGCCGATGATATTCTACATGTTCAGGGAGGCGACTAATGCCGAAATGATATCTCAAAATGGATTCGAAACGATATTGCTCACGCACGTGAATCCAGTAGCAGCTCTATTCTCATCAGTTGTTGTGTTCTTGGTAGTAGCATATGCTGAATCAAGCAAGTTGGAATTGCCATTGACTCACGGAAAGGTCCGTGGTCACCGTGGTAAGTATCCAATCCGTTTGGTTTACGCATCTAACATTCCGGTCATTTTGATGGCAGCATTGCTAGCTAACATCAACATGTTCACTCTACTGTTCTGGAACCACCCAACGTTGCAGAAGACACCGATTCTTGGAAAGGAAGGATGGGGTAGTATGTCCGAGTATATCGGTACGTATGAGCCAGGTTCTTCGACGCCAAGCGGTGGATTCGCTTGGTATTCATCGATGGTTAACGGTGTGAATGATTGGCTGATTCCTCTATTGAATCAGCAGGGCGACATCTATGGCCACAGCCTTTGGCAAATTGGAGGTCACGTAATCTTCTATGTCACGCTGATGACGGTTGGTTCGATGGTATTCGCTAAGTTCTGGATCGATACGACGAATATGGGTTCGAAGGATGTAGCAAAACAGATCGAACGTACAGGAATGCAAATCCCTGGTTTCCGTAAGAACCCTCTAGTTCTAGAGAGGATCCTTGAGAGATACATCCCACCGGTGACATACTTCTCTGGTGCATTCGTAGGTTTACTAGCTGCAGGTGCTGACTTACTTGGTACGGTTGGTAACGCAACAGGTACAGGTTTGCTACTTGCCGTAGGTATTATCTTGCGTACATATGAGCAAATTCAGAAGGAACAGGCAATGGAAATGCATCCAATGCTAAGGCAGTTCTTCGGCGCTGAGTAATCCACGTAATCGTTGCAGTACAACGGTTATGACAGACTGAATCAATCGTTTGATTCGTCGATTACATCACTACTTGGGTTGTTTTGTTCAGTCTCTGAATCTTCAGTTCTAATCTCTGCGAATATCTCTGTGATCATCTCAGAAACAGCATCGATAATCGCTTCAAACACGTTCTCAATGGTAGATGATTCATCTTCAGAATCTGCTGGTATGTCACTTCCAACATCCATGCTGTTGGTGTCGTATTGACACATCACAGATATACAATTCACTCGGCGAGAAACCTCTGTGCCATTCTCGTAAAGCACAGTAGTTAGACAGAATTCACCAATCGGTAGGCTCAGTCCATGAATTCTGAAGGTCTTTGCACCATAAGTTGCAGTCCATTCGTGGTCTTCAGCGATGATGTTGTTACCTGTAGCAGTATTAGATACTGTCATAGTCACTCTATAGTCAACTCCAGGTTTTAGGTAACTAACTTTGGAATATGTGTTGTAGTTCATGTAGTAATCATTGTATCCAATCTGGTTTGACACTATTGTAGCATTATTTTCGACGACGTATCTACATCGAGTTTGTTCATCGATAAATACGCCATTTTCGTATAATTTAGCAATTGCACAGTAAAGTCCAACTTCAAGACTAACGGATTGTGTATGATAATTCCAGTTTAGGAAACTGGCATTGATGGTGTCATTTTCTGAAATCATAACATGGTCAGTTGTATCATTGACAAGTTGCACATCTAGTGTGTAGTTGTTTCCAAATACCATGTTTACCACCCATGTTTCAACATAGTGATTCATATGGTAATCGTTGTACCTAATGGATGTATAATGAATTCGAGGTGGCTCAGGTTCTTCGATTGTTTGGCACGTCCTAACAGTGTTAATCCATTCTCCATCCTCGTATAGTGTAGCAATTACACAGTAATCACCAACAGCTAGTTCATTCCCGTAATTAACGAAGACCTTTGCACCATGGGTTGCATTCCATTCATGACTTTCTGAAAACACAATTGATGGCGTTGTTTCATTGATCAGAACGACGTCTAGAGTATATCCCTTGCCTGGATAAAGGCCAGTAGTTTTGACCTCAACGTTTTGTTTCATAGTGTTGGTAGTGTAGATGTAAGCCCACTTTGCCTTTGGACATGTAACACAATCAGGGTTGTATTTGCCTTGCTGTTCATATGGCTCGCAATCGTTACCTCCAGCATCTATCACGAAATTGAATGAATCCGTGTATATCGAAGATCTTTGAAGCTGCTGAATCATGATAGTTGCAACATAACAAGCATTACCGTATTCGAAACTTAACTTACCTAGTGAGATAGTCATATTATGGCTACTTGCTGTGATGTAGTGGCTTGTTAGGCTAATAATTCCTGTAGTATCGTTACTTAGATATGAGATGATTCTGAAATCTTGGTTTAGATTTAGGCGCATTAGAGAAATATTCCATTCGAAATGCTCTCTGTGAGCCATTTCGATAATTTCACCTTCATAGGTTATGTCTGTCATTGCAGATTGATTGTCTCTCATGTATACAATGGAGGGGACCATATCTGGCACGCTTCTACTGATATTTTCACCTAGCATTATTTGTGTGCGATCAGTATTGCCGTAATTTGTACCGTCAAAAGCAGTAACATAGCATTCAATTACGCTATTTGCCTCAAAATTTGATGTGTCAATCGAAGAACCATTTGCGATGAAGTAACCCCCAGTGGTGTTAATTAATTGCCAGGAGATTGTAGATTGATCTGCATCGCCACTCTGGTCATAAAAATCGTAACTGCAACTGATTTCATCGCCAACCACCGGGTGAGCTGGCGAGATTTGAACGTTGGAGGTAACAGGATAATCAGGAGGAGAGGAATATCCAGTAGTGAAGGTTAGTAGTGCGGAAGCAGTGGTAACAAATGGCATTGCAATTACAAAGGATAGAACAGATATCATCACAATTGCTCTTGTTGCTGGATTCCTATTCATGTTACTTAGTAGGCTAAGATGGTACTTATACTAACCAATGGGATATCACGGGGTCCCATTAGTTTTTGACAACTGACACTTTTTACTAGTGGTTTTAGGAAAATCCAATTTCTCTTTTTGATTCTGGAAGAAACGGTTTTTCAGTGATTACTTTGCGGATGATTTGTGGCGCAGTCATCCGTTTTGCCGACCTACTTCAACAGTCACCTTGATATATGGGTGGAAGTTGGGCGGAATGCTTGCGTCGCTTGGGACGGCGTTGGCGGCTGAGTTCTTCGGAACAATGACTGCCGCCATCTACCCT
>WTIV01000255.1 GCA_011525095.1 Methanobacteriota archaeon | reverse complement strand
GACTTGGAATGGTCTGATTGGAGGCTCAGTAACTAGCGGACTGCTATGTTACCTAATGACAATGGTTCCCGAGAATTGGGTTTTCATTTCACCAACTGAAGCTGCCACTGGATGGGCAGCAAGTGCCTTCGTGATGGGTACTTTCCTCGGATTTACTAGCCTAGTTGGAGATTCAACGGGTTCATATTTCAAAAGACGTAAAGGTATGAAGAGAGAAGGAAATGTCTCTAGTAAAGCACCTCTATTAGACACTTTACCGTTCGCAATTTCTGTCTTTGTCTTTGGTCAAATTTTCCTGACTGGATCTGCACACGGTGATAGAGATTTGATTCTTCCAATGGTTTTGTTGGTTGTAATCACACCTGTTTTGCACAGGTCATTCAACCTAATCGGATACAAGATTGGATGGAAAGATGTACCATATTGATGAATAAAGAAGGGGTATGATTCATTTGCTCTTTTGACAGAGCATGTGTTATGCGAAGAGCCCTATTCTTGACTCTGATAATTTTGATTGGTCTACCAATCGCTAATGCAACACAGATTTCAGCCGACACTGAAGACAGCACATCAGGTACGCTTTCAGGAGAATATATCGTTGAAAGTGGAGCAACATGGACAGTGTCTGGTGACTATGACATCGAAGAAGGTACAAATGTAACAGTTGAAGATGGAGCAACTATGGTCATTTCAGGTTCAATGATCGCTGTTGCTGAACCAATGCTAAATCTAGCTGGAACTGCAAACGTGCTTGTCAACGTTGACTATCTTGGTGAGCAAGGTGTTCTTAGAATTGAATTCGCAGAAGAAATTCTCTACGGCATTGATATCGAGATTAACAACGAGACCACAGAAGATTGGACTGGTACCCAATTCGACTGGAACGGTAGTTTGGATGTTGAATCGATAACAGTTAACATTACTACTAATCCTTTCCAGATTTCTTCAATAGAATCTGTAACGCTATCTCCACAAATGAACTCTCCAGTGTTGCTGACAGCGGACCAACTTTCAGGAAACGGGACATCTCTAGTTATTCCTGACAGGTCTAATGCTTGGAGCATAGACGTCCAAGGAACATTGATTGTTTCTGGTTCCGTATTCGGTGCAGGAATCACTTGTCACGGAGTGTGTTCGTTGGATGGCGCAAACATGAGCAGCACAGGACCTATCGAAGTATTCGGTGAGATTTCTGTCGTGGACTCTACTCTAAATGGTGGAATTAGCGACGAAGACATCATCATTTGGGATGATGCAGAAATCACCTGGACAAACTCTACAGGTACTGGAGATATGACAGACAATTGGGTTAACATTCTAACAACACGTACTGTTGGAGTCCAAAATGGATATGTCGTATTCTATGGTTATGACATGGGCTATGATTCAGTTAGCACATCACCTCTTGGTGACAACAGCACATTCGAGGCATCTAACATGGGTGACAACGTAATCGAAATCGCCATCGATGAAAGAGATAGAATGGTCCGCTGGCAAGATGGCGCTGGAGTAATTCACGAAGAGAGTGCGAGTGCTCTAGTCGTTTTGTCAACTCCATGGGGAGACTATGAGCAACAAATCAATGACCTTCCTAAGGTCAATCACTTCGATGTGACACTGGATTTACCAATGCTAACTTTTGATTCATTAGTTGAAAGTGATGATGAGAGTAGCGTAAATACAAGACTGGGTGTTATGGCTACTGTAACCAATAGCGGTGACGCACCAGCGACTTTCCTCATTCCATGCACATCAAATGGCACTGATGCAAACGTAGGACTATCCCTTCCTTTCACTGCTGAAGCAGGTGAAACCGTTGAAATTCCATTGAACTGGGACTCGGCAAAAGAAGGTGAATTAACTCTAGAATGCTCAATATTTGTTCCGTATCACTTTGAAGGATACCAAGTAGTTGATGTTGGGACTGCATCCACAAACCCAGTAACTTGGAGTGAGGATGAAGACAATTCCTCAAACCTTGCACTGCCGATTACAATCGGAGCAGTACTAGCAATCGGAATCTTCGCATTCATTGCTAGAAGGAATATTGTTGCTTGAAACTCAAGCTTGTTGCTTGACAACACGCCTAATTCGAACGTATACAACTTCACCGTTGATCACTTTGCGAACCTTGCCTTCAGATAAACGTCGAGATTTTGTTCTTGATGCAAGATCAGTTCTGCGAACGTTAAGTTTCGACCTTCTTCTACGCTTGGGCGGTTGAATTGATTCACTTGCCCCATCATCCAATGACCAATTGACCATGGGCGGAATGCGTCACCGTGTGGGTATAAACCATTGTTTCAGATTCCGCTGATGCATCTAGGAGCAATCAGCATGCTTCTGCTGCTTTGTCGTTACTTGTATCCCAGTCTGCACTGTTATCTTCCCAGTAGAATCGAATCTGTGAATCTGTTGATACAAGGGTACTACCGTGCTCATTTTCGATCGTGATTTCGAAAGTGTAACAACCATCACTACCATAGAAATCATCCTTGTCCAGGTATCCGCCACCAGTGTGCAGTGAAACCCAGTTGAAATTGAAGTCACCATATCCGTTAGCAATACCTTCGTCTGCTGTTAGCTCGTAGACGTGAATGTTGTCTCCGCCAAGAACACGAATTGTGCATCCCAGTCTGATTCAATAGGTTGTGGAGTTTTTCCTGTAAATATCCCATCCTCAAAGTCAAACTCTGCGCTTGGATTACCAAGACCGACTATCATTT
>WTIV01000120.1 GCA_011525095.1 Methanobacteriota archaeon | reverse complement strand
GTGCAAAGACTTCAACTTTCAATTACACAACATTGTCATCCAGTGCAAACGCAGCGTATTTCCATATACAATACAGAATTGATGGTGGAACATGGATTAATAAACTAACATCTTCCGATGGAACACTTGCTGCGGGTCAATCTAATTCGGTTTCACAGTCTGTAACTTCAGGCACAACGATTGAATGGCAATATAAAGCAGCTTATAGTGCTGCGGCTCTAACAAATGTGAACTTTATTAGTCTTGCAGGAGGAGCAGTAGAGGTTGATTGTGGAGTACAGTTATCAGTAAGTCACAACATGAGTACATGTACAAATCAAACTGCAATTTCTACGCTTTTATTAAAAAACACAGGGGCAACCCCAATGCTTGTTACTGTACAAGCAAAACTAAATACTGGAAATTGGGCGACTGAAGTATCTACTTATGAAATATCAGCTTCAAATGAATTATCGTTAACAAAAACAATCGTTAGTGGTCAAACTATTAGCTGGAAGTATAAATATGCTGGAACAGTCGTAAAACTTAGCTCTGCATCAGAGACAACAATGGATACAATACCGGCACTAGATTGTGAAACAGCTGTACTTAATCAAGTTTCTGTTAATAATGTTCTCAAATCCTGTGTCTTAGGAAAGAGAGTCTCTGAATTAACTTTTACAAACAACTCAACTGAAACGGTTTATGTAGAGGCTTGGTACGACACAGGGTCTGGCTACCTCCTCAAAGGAACATATTCTGTTACAAATGGAACACCTAGGGTTCTAGAATCTCCAAGCGCTGATCATCAAGCAAGTGTTAAATGGAAATATCGATTAGGACTTTCTAGTTCAGTAACTGGAAATTATACAGAACTGAGTGCTCTAACAGTTAATTGTCCACAGACATCTCAAGTTTCAGCTTCTCTTGAGGCTTGTACTAACTTAACACGAGATTCCAAACTCAACATTAAAAATACAGGAACAGTAACTCAGTATTACCAAATTTATTACTCAGTGAGCAATGGTAGCTATCAATACTTAACAGAGGTTTCTGTTGCTCCAGGTTTAGAAAATAACTCCAGTTATGTAAATTTATCTTCTGGACAATATGTGAACTGGAAATATAAGACATCTACTGTTCAAGGTGATTTCTCTAATTCAAATGAACAGTTTGTCACTAGAACCGCAACCGTAAACTGTATCGACAATAGTTTGTCAGCAACAACAAGTAGCGCTTGTACTCCAAATGGAGCAATCTCAACCAAAACTTCTAAATTTACAATTACAAATAGTTCAACTGACTCAAAACAAGTTGAAGTTCAGTACTCAACAGATAATGGAACATATCTTGCAATGGGTACACATACAGTTACTAATTCGCAACCTTTTGTAGATGACAGGATATTTACAACAAACTACTTTACTTATAGATATAGAATTTTAGGCACAACAAACTGGTCGCCGGCAGAAATAAGTATTGCTCCATCAGATTGCTCTACACCTACGAATGTTATTAGTGCGTACAATCAGAATGAATGCGAAAGTGGTAGTTCATTTGCTAAATTAACAATTCTTAACCCTGGGCAAGCAGCAACTGTAATTTATGATATAAATATCAACAACGCAGGTTGGCAGAGTGGTGGAAGCACTCTTGTGAATGGTTCATTTACTTCATCTGGAGTAAAAGTACCAGCGAATACTTCTTTCCAATGGAGATATAAATTAGTATCTGACACAACTTATAAATATGCAGATGGCATAGCCAACAACTGCTCTCAACCTAACTCTATATCTGCAGTTACTGAAATCTTATGTCCTGAAGATACTGGTAGTAAATCAGCTAGATTACGAATAATAAATGTTGGGTCACAAAACGTTAGTGTTATGTACAACTACAGAGTCAATAATGGATCAACAGTGTCTGGTTCTGCACCGGTTCCAGTAAATCCAAACTCATCTGGATACTCTATTGAAGTTCCTTTAAACGATGGAGACCAAATAGTTTTTGGATATAAGTTAACTAGTGAGACAAGCTATCAACAAACACCATCCAAATCAACTTCAGAATGTGGGCTTGATTTAATTTCAAATCCTCAATTAATTCAAACAATCTCAGAATGTTCTCAAAATACTGCTGTGTCAACAATAGAAATGAGAAACCTATCTGATCAAGTAAAGACTTTTTATTTAGAGTATAAATTAAATGACGGACCATGGGTCAACTACGATACAGTTACGGTGAGTGCTTCTAGTCCTGCAACTAGGTTGTTAACCATAACTCAAAATACAATTATTCAGTGGAGAGCACTTGATAATAGCTATACACAATTTGACCTTAACTCTCCTTATCAGATATCTCAAGCAGAGACAGTTTCATGCGAATCAACTACTAATACAACGCTACCTCCTGTGAAGTACATATTTGAGCCAATTGTTTCAACCAACAGGGTTTGTGATTTTGAGGACGGTGGTGCTGAATTTGGGATTACAGTTGACAATTCAAGATCTAATGTTTCTGTAAAAGTTTTGAAGAAAATCTGGATTAACACAACACTTATTGCACAAGAGACTGTTACAGTCCCAGCGGGTCAATCTGTTGAATTCTCTTCTATTGAAGTTGGAGAAAACAAATTCTTTACTGTTGCTCTTGAAGTAACTAACACCGAAAATGGCAAAGTTCAAAAAATGATAAAGAACAAGGATGCAGACTGTATTGAAGATGAAAGACCAATTAATGACGGGTTAA
>WTIV01000256.1 GCA_011525095.1 Methanobacteriota archaeon | reverse complement strand
ATCAGAGGTCATTCCCGAAAGTCACCCTGGTCTTCGTCGATGGCACATGACCGCAGTCATTGGTATCACAGTTCATCGAGCAGCACGCCCTCCGTGCGATGTTGCATGTGCGGTCAAATGATTCTCAGATGCTCATTGTTGTTGAAAGCGTCGGTGTAATTCGATGTGAATATCCAAATCATGTTCTGTTTCCAAAGGCACCATAGGAACTGAATCTTTGAACAGCCATCCTGCGAATGGATGCGTTATTCCTAATGATGGATTGACACCTTGCTCTGATGCGGTGATGCCCATTAGTGAATCAATTAGGTAATTCTTACCAACACCAGGAGGCATATGGTGAACGAGTGCGAGGTCTACAGAGGAGATATCCTTCTTGCTAAGTATTACTGGCCACGGAATTTCAAGCGAAGATAGCGCTGTTCTGCCAATTGAGGAAGCCAAGCAGTTCAAGAGCCAAGTTTCTGATTTATTCTGCCAAAGCGAATAATGAACATCTTCCATTACTGCAAGCATTTGCGTTCTGTCTACAACATCATCCTCTAGCAGTAACTTGTGTTGTGGGCAAGCTGATGCTATTTTGGCAATTTCACTCTCTCCCCAATTTTTCCTAATTACCTCACTGGCTCTAAGTGGTTGCTCAAGCCAGGTATCAATAACATCTGGCAAATCTTCAATCCACTCACGACTCAGAAGAATTGCTGTTGCTACAGAAGGCTTGTTTGTAATTCTAGCAAGATTTGACAAGGGTTGCTCTCTTAATCGGTCAATAAGAATCGATAACGCGTGGTCATCATACATTGCTAGCCTAGAAAGATCCTCATCTGCAAATTTGGTCAGATCTGCCAAACCAGCCCAAATTGGATCTAACGAATCTCCAACTCTCCTCCATCTCGAAGGTTGAGACTGTTTGCTTGTTGCTATCCAAGATGCAAGGGGGTATTCACGCTCATGCCTATCTGCCCATACATCATCGCCTTCCGATAATTGGCACGCTAACCAAATGGCTTCTCGAGAATTCTCTGCATTTTTTACGCTGGTTAAACTACCCCGAATTAATTCCTCAGGAGTTTCGGGAGCCTGCCAATTTGTAGGCATCATCGAATCACGAGAAACTGTGATTGGAATATTGATTCGACCTGGAATTTCGAGATTGAATTTTCCGGACGTATCAGTCGAAGTCAATTTCAATGGAATATCTAAACTAATCTCATTGCTAATTATGACCCTACATCTATTGTCTGCACCAAGCCTATCCAAAGCTTCGACATACTTCCATCTCCAATCCAAGATAATTGGTGCTTCTATCTCTTCAATAGCAAACAACAAACATGCTTCTCCTGCTCTTTGTGAAAGATGTCTAGTGTCAATCACCGAACCTGTTTCATCCCTCCATTCTCTACCAGGGAAATCACTCAAAACCCTTCGCGTTAGTGCATTGCTTGACCTCGAATTAATGTCATCAACCAATCGTGAGAATTTCAGATCTAAGGACGAACTAGAAATCCTTGGATGAATTATTGAAAGCCAATATTTCAAAATTACAAACGGCAGAGGTTTACTATTAACGCCAATCAGGTTACCATCGATGATTGAGATTGCATTCTCAGACATGTTCGTAGCAACTACCGACCTATCCAAACTACGACCCAGAACTGCTTGAATTGCACCTCTTGGTTTTACTGGTGGCCCTGAATTACCCGCCCTACCAATTACGTAATCTCCATCTTGGAGGATTTGTGGTAACTCTGGCCAAAATCCAGAAGGTAATGGTGAGAACCAACTTCCCACACTCACCGGCCAAGGATTTGCTTCATCCAGTAACCTAGCACGGACTAAGCCCATCACCTTCGGCCTCTCCATCCATGCTGTGAGCGTGGTGGGGCTTGATTGAGTTGGGGCAGATGTTCTTCTCAGTGTTTCAATATCCCACCATACCGGCCCATCTTCTCTTTGAACAGCCCATCGCCACCTTTCAGACTCCCCTTCATTTCCATTGGAATTTAGGAGTACTCCACTAGCCTCATCCATTGGCCTATCTGGTATGCCTAGGAGCGGACCTGCTGGCTGAGATGCGTAACCAAGTAACATCATTGGACCATCTCTTGCAAGTACGATTCCTGCAGCACCTGGAGGAGGTGGCCACTGTACTAATTCAGTCATTCTTGCAAGTCCATCAGATTCTAATCTAGCCAAACCTTGAGACGATAACCGATATCTTGAGCCACGGATATTTGCTTCATCTCGCACAACGTCACCCGATTCTCTTAATTTCTTCAAGGCTGCTGAAGCGTGAGGAACTCTGATCTTCAATGCAGTAGAAACCTCAGTTACAGTTCCACCACCATCTGCTAACCAATCCAAAACTCTGCGCTGGTGTGTGGAACGAATACGGTTAGTTCGCACCATTGTCACCAAAATGTTCCAATCTTAGTGCCCATATGAATTTTTTTACTTACAAACAAGTAATTAGTTACAATTTGTTACACATTTCCACTGGAGAATGGTTTTTTTGAACACGGTTTAACAACAAAACCACTTTTTTACCAAATTTTCACGGTAGTTAGTGTAACTTCAACAGCGATGTCGGAGGAACGGTTATATGGGCTGCTTCGCTCCTCTTGTATAACGGCCCGAACCTTTGATGAGAACGGCCGCATGACAAGGAGGAGAATGCAAATGAAAACAGTAAGAATACGTGAAAAAATCAAGAAGTTCCTGGGCGACCGCCCAC
>WTIV01000020.1 GCA_011525095.1 Methanobacteriota archaeon | reverse complement strand
GCATTTGTTCGAGCAGAACTTTCTCAAGTTTCAGGTAAGTTGGAGGAAGAGTTGCAATCTGCTCTAAACTTAGGACACGGTGCTAGTTTATTGTTGAAAGATGGAAAGGCAGTAGCATTATTCACATTTATTCATGATGATTTGAGAGAGGGGACCGCAGAATTAATTCAAACCCTTTATTCTCAAGGTATTAACGTTGAAATTCTGTCTGGAGACAATCAAGACGCGGTCGATGCACTCGCAAAGAGTTTAGGTGTACAGGGGAATGCAGCGAGAGGAGAAATGACTCCAGAAGGTAAAGTACAGTGGGTTCAAAATCGGTCCAAAACTCACGTTACAATGATGGTTGGTGATGGATTCAACGATGCTGCTGCTATGGCAGCAGCCGATATCGGAATTGCCATAGGCACTGGTGAATCAGCCAACTTGGAAGCAGCAGACGTTTTGATTCCAGGAGACGATCCGAGATTGATTTCAGATTTGGTAAAATTAGCAAGGCGTACCCACAACGTGCTACTTTGGAACATTGGATATTCGGTTGCGATTACACTAATCCTTGTTTATCTCGTGCTAGCGGGAATTAACGACAGTCTTGCAATCGGCGTACTTGTCCACGAACTGAGTGTTATAGGTGTCATCATCAATGGTGCAAGATTGTCGGGAACAGGCGGTACTTTGCAACTAATTGTTGACATTTTCAAGTCGATTTGGGACGGTACAATTGATTCATTCAAGGCACTGTACGACTCAATCTAGTCCCCAAATTGAACGCTACCTTCAAGCCACATGGCGATTAGGGCCATGCATAGGTGGACACTCTTGGCTAGAGTACATGCAGACCCGGTTAGCACTTCCTTGATGCATCCAACACGCCGTGCACTGTATGTTGCACTTCTCGAGGCTGATGAATATACAACTGTCCAATTACAGAAAATCGTCGGAGTTGACCGCTACAATTTATACCACCACTTGAGGAAACTTGAGTCGCTGGGTTTGGTGATGAATCATAGAGACCAAGGTCGAACAAGATGGTGGTGTGTGATAGACAGAGTCCCGCTTCCAAACGATGGAAGTTCAAACGCAAGCCAAAACTCCCTTGCATCTATCGACTTATCAAATCCAAGGGTACAAGCTGCTGCAAGGACTATGTTGAGAGAATTGGCAGAGTTGTCTGGAACAACTTTAGATTTAGATTCCGCTACTCTTCAAAATTTGGAAATTATCGGTAGAAGGAGTTGAGTAGCGCAATCTCTCAAAAACCAAAACAAGGAGGGCCAAGCATGTCGGATGAAGAGTCTAGCGCAGGTGTAGAATCAAGAATCGCTGCGCCAGATTTGTCTTGTCCTAAGTGTAATAACTTGTTACCTAACGGTTTGGGCATCATAACCTGTTTAATGTGTAAAACCAAAGTGAATGTTGAACACGAGGGGACAAGGAAAAAATGGCGAGAGGAGAAAATCAGTTGTCCATCTTGCTCAAAGGTGCTGGTTTGTGGTGTAGACAAAAGGCCAGCAAATTTGCAATGTGCGTCTTGCCATACTCACTTTGTCTTGAAGCCAAACAGGCCAAAAATCGAAATTTCTTGTCCTTCTTGCGAGCGAAAGTTGCGAATGAACAAGCGACCTGGGGAAAGAGAAATCACCTGTCCTGCATGTGAAGTCGAATTCAAAATATCATTTTGAGGTGATTTGATGAAGACCACATTCAGGATGATGGGAATTGCAGACTACATCACCATCGTGAATGGCTTATTTGGTACTCTTGCAATTTTCTTCCTCTTGCTAGCAGTCGATGACATGGGTGAGCCATATACACAGGGCGGTGTATTGACCGATTACATCTGGGCGGCTATGTTGTGTATTCTTTTATCGGCAATTGGGGATATCATTGACGGACCAATTGCTAGAAAATATTCGAAGCAACAACTGCTCGGTGGATCTCTAGACATTATGTCTGATTGCATCTCATTCTGTGTCGCCCCTGCATTGATGATTTTCGCAATGTTTGGTAGGTGGGGTGAGGCGACACCAATTTGGACAGTTAGCCTTGCAATCGCATGTTCTTGGATGATTGCATGTGGCATGCTGAGACTTGCTAGGTTCCAACACGATGAAGGTGGCTATGTTCCATATTTCTACGGAATGGCATCACCAGCAAATGCGATGCTGATTATTTCTGCAGCAGGTCTAATTTGGCTTCAACCATCATCTGGATATGGACCAGACCTTACACAATGGAATTGCGGAATTTGTTTTGGTGAGGGAGAAAAGCCGTACCTTGATTTCATTATTCTTCCAATATTGCTAATCAGTGGCGGTTTGATGATTTCTGACAGAAAAATGTCGAAGCTGAAATCAGGAATTCCAATGAAGTTGAGTGTTGTCCAACTCACTTCACTTTTGTTTGCAATTCTACATGCGATGTCATTGACACACAAAGATGACGCAGGAGTTGATTTGTCAGGAACGTCATTCACCATGTTTTTGTTCACAGTCTCTCTATTCTTGATGTTAGTATACATCGTAATGGGTCCACGTTTAGTAGACCTAAAATCAGAGCAGGTAGAACAAGAGTAATGGCAAGCGTGAGTGGTCGTATAAATCGCCTCGCGACAACCGTCACCAATCGCGCTCCTTATCTATTATGAGAAAGGCATGGGTTATCGGATGGGGATATTATGAGTGCTAGCGATAGCAAGTCAGGAGATAGAGTGGGGTTGAGAAGAGGAAGCTCTTCTGGCAATATTGACCTCTCTACATTGCGTGCTCAATTTACGTCTACTCCATCCCCATCTTTGGATCAGACGTTAATGCAGAATTCACGTTTCAGAGAGGAAGAGAAACTGCGTGCAAAGTTACGCAGAGAGAGCAAACTCCGCCGTGAGGCATTAGCTGAGAGAATCTCATTGATGCAAGATAACATGGCTACAGACATTTCTAGGCAGCACGAAATGACACTCAATGCATTCGAGACTGAATTGAGAGGTCAGATGGAAGAAGAGTTGTCTAAGTTAGAATCCGAAGCCCTGACTAGAGAAGAAATCCGCCTAAGAGAAATGCATGAGATGCGTCTTGAGAGGGAAATAAGTGCTCTCAAGGAATCTCTTGAAGTGGAGCAAAGTCGCAAGGTTGAGGAACACCGAACAGCAGTAATTTCTCAGTTGGAAACACAATTGTCCGACGAGCATCGTAAGAGGTTAGCATTCCAAAGAGAGAGATTGGAGATAGAATTTAATCAATCACTTCAGAGGAAAATCCGTGAATTGGAAGCTACAATTCAGAAAGAAATGGAAAGCAGGTTCACTGAATTAGAATCCAAAGAAGTTGAGAAGTTAGAGGAAGTTCAAAGCCAAAAACTCGCAGAAAGAGAGGAATCTCTCCGAAGGGGAATAAGAACTAGGTTGGAGCAACAACTCAAACTTCGCCTCAAGCAAAGAGAAGCAACCATGCGTGCTGAATACGAAAGGCGTAGCCTGAGGCTGGAAGAAGACATTGCAGCTTCTATTCAAGAGGAACTTGAATCTAGACTCAATTCAGAGACAAAAGAACTCGAAGAAAGAATGCGCCAGGATGTAGAACTGGCAGTTGCAAGAAAGCGAGAGCAACTCAGAGGAGAAGTCGAGAGGCAATTGGAGTCACAATATTCTGAGAAATTATCAGAGCGCAAGAGTAGATTGCGCGAAAAGTACGACTTAACCTTCTCAAAGGCTGTCGATGATATTTCTCGTTCATTAGAAGCAGAGATTGAGCATGAACTCGAAGCAAGAATGGATGTCGAATTCGCAGCATATAGGAATGCTAGAGAAGCAGAAATCCAAAATCGCCTTGCAAGGTTCCGGTATGAGAGAGAAGCAGAACTTCATGACCAGATGTCTGAACGGTATGATTCGAAGAAGGTCGATTGGTCTGAGCGCCTAGAGTTAGAATTCCAAGCGCGTGAGTCCGCTGCTCGTAAGGCAATTATGTCTGAAATCGATGGTAGGCTGCGAAATGAAAGAATCACTCAGGAAACTGACCTCGATCTAATCAAGGAAGAAACTGTTCTCGAACTCGAGGCTGAAATGGAAGAACGCCTCGCAGAATTCAGAGCCCGAAAAGAGGAAGAGGTCGCAACTCAACTCGAGAGACAACTCGACAAGAGAGAAGAGATCATGCGCAACAAGGCGCTTATTGAAGTCCGTAAGCGTGAAGCGAATATTCGTGCAGAAATCGAGGCACAACTCGGTGTCAAGCGTGCTGAAATTAGAGACCGTTTGTCTACACTAACTCAGCAAATGGATGACTTCAGAGCAATGGCAGAAGTCAAGATGCGTGAATCGATTGAGGCTAAGGTACAGGGAGAAATCGATGCTGATGAAGCAAGACTTGCTGAACAGCAACAAGAATTCGATAATCTACAATCACAAGACTCCCGTGCTGAGAAACGCCAGTCTTGGTTACAAGCAATTTCTGGACAGGGCACACAAGCACAGCAGCCTCAGATGGGTGTGGACCCAAGCGCACTCGGGGCTAGGCCGAGTGCACTAGGTGCATCTGCTGGAAGAGCTCCACGCGGAGCACTAGCACAAGCCGCGGCTCAACACACTCCTTCGATGGGTCTGGCAGGAATGAGAGCACCACGCTCTACGGCTAAATCATTGAGTGGTGCTCAACCAATTGCAAGACCGGTCAAGGCACCTATTGGCGGTTCAGCACCTCTAACGGGCAGACCAGCAGCAACCCTGCCTCAACCAATTCAGCCGAAGGTAGTCAGGCAACCACTTGTCAAGCCACCAACTCAGTCTACACAAGAAGAACCATCTCCAGTGGTTTCTAGTCCTGTAGTTGCAAGCCCAGTAATTGCACCTTCACTTGTGAAGAAGCCGGTAATTGCCCCGCCTGTAGTTTCTGAACCTCAGGTGGTTGTACCAACAGAACCTGTAACTCCAGCAGTCGAAGAGATTGAACCAGAAATCGTAACTGTAGAAGAAGTTGAATCAGTTATTGAAACAGTTGAAGAAATTCCAGAGGTTACCGAAGAAGTGATCGAGACACAGGTCGAAGAAATCGAACCTGTAATCGAGACCGAATCAATCGTGGAAGAAATAATCGAGACGATTGAGGAAGAAGTCGAACCGGTGCAAAAAATCGCAACACTGACTCCTTTGAAGCGTCTTGAACCTGTTCAGGCAGAAGAAACAGTTGTTCTTGAGCCTGCAAAAATGAAGGTTTTGACACCTGTTAAAACAAAGGTGCTCACACCCATAGAACCGAAGGTTTTGGAACCAGTGAAGAGAAGAGGTGCACCGCCGTCTTCTGCACCAGGTCAAAGGCCCGGTGCAAAGGTTGCACAGGCGCCTACAGCGACTCTGAGCCCAATTAAGAAATTGAAGCCAATCGACTCTAAACTAGATACGGATTCAGAGGATTGAGGCCAATACATTTGGTTGAAATTCAAACACTTCACTCCGTGCTATTGATACGTCGTGTATGATTGGGGACATCTATGAGGAGGGTTATTGCGTTAATTCTCGCAGTACTACTTTTGCCAGCGCTACCCTTTGCTGAAGCAAATTCTAACCTGATTGATGTTGGTGTAATCGAGACAGAAGATGGCAGATTCATGCATGTTTCATTCACCTCATCTTCCACAGTGGTCACTGTAACAAAGACAGGTAATCTTTCAGAGCATTTCTGGGGAAGTGGTGAACTAATTACTCAATGGTCTGTCGAACTCAACGTTACTGTAAACTCAGCCACTGTAGACTCAACAGGACTTCAGATAGGCGTCGCACACAATGGCGGAGTATTCGTTGTAAATACCCAATCAAGAACAATCACTGGTAACTATAACACGACTGGCTCGGTTGACGAAGTTCTTTGGGATTCTGAAGGAGACATGTGGTTCGGATACCACGGAGGAGAACGTAGAGCCAAAGAATACGAAAACGGTATTCCAACCGGTGAAGCAACCCTCGCACACAATACAGCCCTTACATCGATGACCATCATCTCCGAAGACAGAATTGTTACCTCAGGAAGAGATAACTTGGTGAAGATTTTCTCGCAAGAGGGTGTTTTGGAAACAAGCTTATCCGACTTCAATTCATATCCAACCAAAGTCATCAATGATGGAAATGGCAACATTATCGTAGGCTGTACAAACGGTGACTTGTTTAGATATGATTTCGATAACTGGTCGATGGAACAGACGTCGATTTCAAGCGGCCAAAGCATCATTTCGATCATTATGGATGATTCCGGAGAAATTCTAGTTGGTACTCAAAATGGAAAATTGCACCAAATCAACTCTACTACGTTTACTGAAGAAGAGGTATATTCGTCATCTGGTAGAGTAATATTCGGTACATTTGGAAACAGTGGTGAACTATACATAATTTCCACATTTTCGACTTCTTCTAAAATCAGACTATATGACTTAGATTTCGATGGTGATGGGGTAACAGATAGCGTGGATGCATTCCCAACAGATTCAACTCAGTATGAAGATGAGGATGGCGATGGATACGGTGACAATCCACAAGGTAACAACCCAGATGCATTCCCTGAAGATGTCACTCAATGGGATGATACAGATGGCGACGGATATGGAGATAATCCAGACGGTAACGATTCGGACGCATTCCCCACCAATTCAGAACAGTGGAGTGACTCTGATGGTGACGGCTACGGAGACAACATGAACAAAGAAGGTGGTGACAGGTACCCCGAAGACTCCACACAATGGGCAGATTCTGACTTCGACGGATTTGGCGACAATAAGGATGGGACTGAGGGAGACGACTGTCCTGATCAGAACGGCTTCTCAACCATTGATAGAACTGGATGTAAGGATACAGACGGTGATGGGTACTCAGACCCGTCGGACGATTGGGGCGTTGCAGATGGTGCGGATTTCTCAATTAATGACGATAGCCAATGGACTGATACCGATGGTGACGGATACGGTGACAACCTGCAAGGCAACGACCCGGATGCTTGTCCATTAGAGTGGGGTAACTCCACAAGTGCTTACATTCCAGAGATTGCAAGCGATGGTTCTCTGGAACTTAACTTCGTAGTCACGGAGAAGTTCGGTTGCATCGATACAGATGGAGATGGATTCTACGATTTCGCAGACGACCTTCCAGAAGATTCTCGTGACTACATTGATTCAGATGGAGATTCAGTGGGTGCTAGTCAAGATTACAATGATTCTAACAGGCTCGTTCAAACAGTTTTTGACCATTGTGAACTAATCGTGACCGATGTTACAGAAACATGTCAAGGAGTAAGGGACGCTGATTACCAAAACTACGTAGCGGACAAAGAAGCAAAAGGAGAGAATGCAAAACAATACTTTGCTTGGGTGAAATCCCAAGAAGAGGCTGAGGCTGAGGAAACATCCAGCGACCAATATATCTCGACTGCGAAAGAAATAGCTCCGTTCTTGGGTGGAGGATTCGCTGCGATACTGGCAGTATTGTTGATCTATGCTGCAATAGGCAGTGCTCGTCGACGAAAGGCCCTAGTCAAAACCTACGGAGTGCCTTTTGTGCCTGACGGTGAAAATAGCGCAGAAGCAGAAGCGCTTGGGGGTAAGGCTGGCCTTTCGGGGTCTGGCGGTGTAGATTCAGACAAGTATTGGGATGATGATGTAGCACCTATGGAGATGGATACCTCAAATGGCGAAGAAGAAATTGACTCTGGTTTCGATGACATCGACATCAAAGGAGATATGGATATGTCAAAATCAACAGGTGTAATGGAAGAATCTGCGTCTCTAGAAGAGTTAGCAGGACTCCCTGCTCAAACCAGTGCGGCTGAAGTAAGCCAGACGAATGAAACGCCTGCACAACAAGCACCACCCGAAGCGCCTCCATTACCAGCAGAAGGTCTTCCAGACGGTTGGACAATGGACCAATGGAAATGGTATGGAGCAGAGTGGCTTGCGAAGCAAGGTAAGTGATCAATCGGTTCGCCAAACAATTGGTAGAGAAGATTTCAGTTCACCTAGTTCTGCTCCAGTATAAACTGGAGATCCGTCTACCTTCAGAGTGTTAGCAATTAACCAAAGTACTGCATTCCAACTCTTTGCGTCTGCGAACAATTCGATTTCTCCCATTGAAGCTTTCACTAGGAGTTTTCCTGCATCACTTTTTGAATCAAAAATTGCATGCACTAAGTCTGTAGTGGAAAGTTTGTATCCCGAAGGTCTCCATTCCATAATTTTACCACCTTATACTTTGAATGGTGCTAGGTTTAGCCTTTGTACGAGGTGTTCAGCGCTTACATCGGCAACTTCTTTCATCAGTTCTCTGAGTTTGTCTAACTCACCGTTCATCTTACCTAACTTGTGAGCGCGAATCATATCCGCTAGAAACGAATCGACACTTCGATGGCCATCCATCGTTCTTAGAGTGTTCAATTGCCTTCTAACTTCATAACTTACACTTACTGAGGTCATCCCTTCCCCTGTCATGGAGTTGATGCGCTCTATAGACTACTTGAAGTGCGCGCGCAATAAACTACGCGAAGTCATGATTTTTTGACCGTATCAAATAGAGCGGCCTTGCTTTTCCAATAACAATCTAGGATGTTCGATAACTCCGAATTGTCTTCTCATTTCTTGAACTCTCTCGTGATATTCTTTGGTCAGAGACCAATACTCCCTGCTGCCAGCACCAGCACCGCTTTTGCTTGGTTTGTTCAAAATAACTGTCGGAGCGCCCGTCCACGCTGCTTCTGCAACTTTTGCTAGCCTTCTGATAGGCGTCTTGAAAACCTTCCTTGGAATCTTTGATTGCACTTCATTGCACACGTGTAGGGATAGTTTGGACCTCTGGTCGACCATTGTCATTGCAACACCAAAGATCTTGAGGTTACGATTAATTCTCTTCTGAATCATCTTTACACTGTTCATCAGCATGCTGAAGCCCTCCAATGCATAGTACTCTGCTTGTACTGGAATAAACACCCAGTTTGCTGCACAAAGTGCATTGATTGAGAGCAATCCCAAGGAAGGTGGTGTGTCGATGATAATATGGTCGAATTGGTCAATTATGGGAGCCAGGGCTTCTCTTAGTCTGGTCTCTCTCCCAATTCTATGGCTCAATTCTATTTCAGCACCTGAGAGATGTATGTCGCTAGGAAGCAACCACAAATTATCTACAGACAGGTCTTCAGGAACCCTGTTGGAATTGTCGTTTCTTTTCGACCAAGCTTTCTGCATCGATTCGGTAAGTTCTGCTGGTGAAATGATGTATTCTTCCATTAAAGGTAAATCTTCACCACTATCATTTACAAGCAAATCATATGCGGTTTTCTTGATTTTTTTCTTCTCTACACCAAAAGAGGTAGCACAATTACCCTGAGGGTCTAAATCGATGAGAAGGACCTTGGCAGGTGGTACCTTGAATTTGGGGTTGCCTTTTGCCAGCGCTGCAGCGAGATTGACCGCAGTAGTCGTTTTAGCACAACCACCCTTCTGGTTCGCTACTGCAACTACCATCTTGTACGGATTCATCTAGACACCCCTAAATTTCCCTGCGCTGATACTCCCAAGTCGGCGCTCCCCTGTAAAGAGTCGCATTGAATCAGAGCAAATCATCCCTGTTGAATGACAGGAACTGGTACTTCGGACAAAATCTTGCGAACGATGTGCATACCAGTGATTCCTCGAATCTTTGCTTCTGGCTTCATCACGATTCTGTGAGAGATAATTTGTAGAGCTATGCCCTTGATGTCATCAGGAATCACGTAATCTCTTCCATCGATTGCTGCTGCAGCACGTCCAGTCTTGAACAGTGATTGGCTAGCACGTGGAGACGCACCGTTTACAACACGGTGATCTTCACGAGTTCTCTGTACGATTTCAACAATGTATGATAGAATTGCAGGGTCAACGTGAACGGTTTCAAGTGCTTTTTGCATTGCAACTACTTTCTTTGGAGAGGTAATTTGCTCAACATCGTGTTGGTCCTTTCCACGCAACTTACGACGTGCTAGAATTGCCTTCTCTTCCGCACGGTCTGGGTAACCCATGCTCATCTTCATCAAGAAACGGTCCATCTGCGCTTCAGGCAGCGGGTATGTTCCTTCTTGCTCGATTGGGTTCTGAGTAGCAAGTACAACGAATGGAGCAGGCAACTTGTGAGTAATACCTTCAATTGTAACCTGCTTTTCTTCCATTGCTTCTAACAAAGCAGCCTGTGTCTTTGGAGGAGCACGGTTAATTTCGTCAGCTAGTAGAATGTTTGAGAACAGAGGTCCAGCACGTAGTTTGAATTCACCAGATTTTTGGTCGAACATGTATGTACCCATGATGTCGCTAGGTAGCAAGTCAGGAGTGAACTGAACACGCTTGAATTTACATCCCAGTGCACGTGCGAAGGTGTTTGAAAGTAGGGTCTTTGCAAGACCAGGGAAATCTTCCAGAAGCATGTTTCCATTGGATAGAATTCCGACAGTAACTCTTCGAAGATTCTCATTCTTACCGATGATTACTTTCGAGACTTCTCCCATAAGGGAATTAGCAATTGAAGACACTGTTGCAATCAGGTCTTTTGTGCGGTGGTCACCTGCTGGTGCTCCTGCTTGGAATCCTGCGTTCATGGTATTAACACCTCTCGGTACAACTTGACTACCTGCACCATCCATACTTCAAGGTATTGCGTATATAAGTCGCAAGAATTCACGACGTACAACGATTTCCTTATCGGCCCCAAAAGTGGTCCTGCTTACGATGTAAGCGGGTGATTTCCTCTAGGATTTCTTCTTCGATAGGAGTTAAGTCGAGTTTTCTCAATCTCTTGGCATGTGAGGATGGGATGTCGACCCAAAATTCGTCGCCTTCTTCGATTTGCCTACCAACGGTAGGACCCATAACTGCAACAGCCAACTCCTCTCCTTGATGGCCCTGTTTGACATCCTCGCTGGATCTTGTTCTCAGGCTCTTGATTTGACCGATGGGGGTGCCATCCAGTTTCATGATTTTTTGACCAATGTGGACTCTGCCACCTAGGACTCTCATTCCAACAATTGCTGGGCCCTTATTTCTGAAAGTGTGGTCTTTCAAGTACAGTAAGTGGCCTGGGTAAACCAGATTTTCTCTAGCAGCAGCATCCATCTCTTCCTTTGTTGTGTCTCTCCATTCCTCGAATTCCTCAAGAATTCTGTAAATGATATC
>WTIV01000190.1 GCA_011525095.1 Methanobacteriota archaeon | reverse complement strand
CTTAGAAACAATTCCAATTCTTCCCTTTGCGTGGATGTGGCCTGGCATGATACCCAACTTTGCTCCTCCAGTTTCTCCCGGTGTGATAATACCTGGACAATTTGGTCCGATTAGCCTAACATTCTCTCTGTTTGCAACGTATGCTGCTGCCTTGACCATGTCAAGTGTTGGAATTCCTTCTGTAATACATACAATAACGCCTTCGCCCTTTACAGTTTCAAATGCGTTTGTAGCCTCCATAATCGCTTCACCAGCAAATGGCGGAGGAACATAAATCACTGTTGCATCGGCATCGGTTTCCTTGATCGCTTCAACCATGCTATCAAACACTGGTACTCCCAGTACTTCTTGACCGCCTTTGCCGGGAGTAACTCCTCCAACAAGATTAGTTCCGTATTCTACCATTTTTCCAGCATGGAACATACCTTGCTTTCCTGTGATTCCTTGTACCAAAACCTTAGCATCTTCTTCAATCCAAATTGCCATTTCACTCACCGCCTCCAATTAGTGCAACAATTTTCTGAGCACCGTCTGCCAAATCATCCGCTGGATGAATGTTCAAATCAGATGCAGCCAGAATTGCCTTTCCTTCATCCACATTTGTTCCTGCTAGCCTAACGACGAGTGGGACATCCAATCCAAGGGCTTCAGTAGCCCCGATTACTCCACGAGCAATAATGTCACATCGCATGATTCCACCAAAGATGTTCACAAGAATTCCCTTAACGTTAGGGTCCTCGAGAATAATTGAGAAGGCAGTCTTTACCTGCTCTTCATCAGCTCCGCCACCAACATCCAGGAAGTTTGCTGGCTCACCTCCGTACAACTTGATTACGTCCATAGTTGCCATTGCAAGGCCAGCTCCATTGACTAAGCATCCAATGTTACCGTCTAGTTTTACGTAAGACAATCCGGTTTCTTTTGCTCTGATTTCAACTTCCTCTTCCTCAGATAGGTCTCTGAGTTCACTCCAGTCCTTGTGACGGAATTCAGCGTTTTCATCGAAACTGATTTTTGAGTCAAGAGCAACCATTTCGTCATCTTCTGTTCTAACCAGTGGGTTAATCTCCACCATCGCACAATCTTGAGCAATGAACATATCGTACATTTTCCCTAGCATCTTGAAGAATGACTTCAGAGCATTACCTGATAGTCCCAAAGACATTCCTAAGTCTCTCTTTTGGAATCCTAGTAGTCCAGAATTAGGGTCGACGTTGATTTTGTGAATAAGTTCAGGTGTGTTGTGAGCAACGTCCTCAATATCCATGCCACCTTCTGTCGATGCCATGATTAGTACATCCTTGCTCTCTCTATCAACGAGCAATGCAAGGTAGTATTCGTGTGCTATTGCACAACCTGATTCGATGTAGAGGTTGTTAACCATTTTACCTTCATCACCGGTTTGAATTGTGACTAGAATGTTACCCAGGATGTTAGAAGCATATGTTTCAACATCTTCTCTTGAAAATGCGATTTTTACTCCTCCTTGCATAACTTCCTCACGGGTTTCAGGATGGTACATAGTGCCCTTTCCTCTTCCTCCAGCGTGAATTTGACTTTTCACTGCTACGACCTTAGATCCTAGGTTGTCGTATGCTTCCAATGCTTGGCTTACGCTAGTACAGTGTACACCATCTAGGACAGGTACACCTGCCGCTTTGAGAAGGGCTTTTCCTTGATACTCGTGGATATTCATGACTCTCTCCAACTCCTCCGACCAAAAGACGACCTTTGAATGATGCGATATCAAATCCGTAATCACACGATGCGTTCAATAGCCAAGTTGTAGTCGGTTAAGATATGCAGGTAGTCGTTCTTGCGGGTGGCGTTGGCTCACGTCTACGCCCTTGGACCAACGAGGTTCCAAAGCCGCTGCTACCCATGTTGGACGCAACTCTACTTGAGAGGGTTGTAGAAGGAGTTCCTAGCGATCTTGTTGACGAGGTAGTCGTTGCAGGCGGATACAAAGTAGACCAAATTCAAGAGTACTTTCGCAACGCAGATGTTGATTTTGATGTAAGAATAGTTCCTGAGGATAAGCCGCTTGGCACTGGTGGCGCTCTTGGAAATTGTAGAGATGTAGTATCAGGGAGATTTGCATGCTTCAATGGTGATATCGTGTCTTCCCTAAATGTGGGGGATATGCTGCAACAGCATTCCAAAATGGATGTGAAAGGAACACTCGCCCTTTGGGAAGTCGAAGACCCAACGAGGTTTGGAATAGTAGGTTTAGATGAAGGAAGCAAGGTTACCCAATTCAAAGAGAAACCAAAACCGGAGGAGGTTTTCTCTAACCTGATCAATGCAGGGTCTTACCTTTTGGAAGAAGAAGTGTTTGACATAATGCCAAGAGGAAAGCATAGCCTAGAGCGAGACGTATTCCCTGTCTTAGCAAAGGAAGGAAGCCTTGCAGGGTTCCCATTTGAGGGATATTTCATCGACGCAGGAACACCAGCTAGTTGGCATGATGGTGTCACAAGATGCATATTAGAAAATAGGTTCAAAACGGGTCAAGTCTCAAACGGAAGCTGGCACCAAGGAGACGTGACTTCTGCCATCAATTCCATGGTACAGGAAGGATGTATTGTATCAGGAGAGGTTTCAGATTCAACACTGCTCTCAGGTTCTAAGGTTGAAATTGGTGCAGTAGTTTCTAACTGCCTGGTCGGTAGAGGAGCGGTTATCCAATCCGGTGCTAAGTTGACAAATGTTGTAGTCGGTCACGGAGTTACAGTCC
>WTIV01000178.1 GCA_011525095.1 Methanobacteriota archaeon | reverse complement strand
CCCATTCCACCCATCATGTTCTCTTTGATATTAGTGGAACCACACTTAGGGCATTTACCTGAAACTTTCATGAATATTCCCTTACCAAATCAGATATTGAACTTTGTCAGTGTTTCACCGACTTTCTCAATTCTTCTGATTACCCGGTTTAGGTCATCCATTGATTTTCTTTTCAGCATGTCAACATCCATGCCAACTAGTCTATGCCCAAGAGGTAATCTTCCTCCAAGCAAGTTGAGAAGTAGCATCTGTTCTTTCGCATCCATCTCCTTCAACGCACGCTCGATGGTTTCAGGTTTGCAAGTGCCCTTTTTCAGATGCCTCAAGAGAGAATTTGGAACAGATAGGCGCTCAAAGCCACCTTTTTTCAGCAACCAATCCTCACCTCTGCGCATGTGCTGCGTAGTCATTGCCGACCACAGGGCGGTCGACAAACGGTCGGTTCTAGCGACGCGCTCTACGATTCCAGTCATTCTAAATCGCTCTAGGATTCTTCCAACCCTCGGTTTGGGTCCTTCTAGCGCTTTTGCTGCCTCATCGATAGAAATTGGTGGACCAGAGTTTAGCAGCATTTCGAAAATTCCAACAGATAGTGATTCAGATAGAATTTCCCTCCCGGGTCGCTCTCCAAGCAATCCTACATCTGCCATAAATCGAGATAACTCACTTTCTCCATCCTCAAGTGGGCCCCATTCTTTGATTCTAAGTAGTGCGTTTGGCTTGCCATCAGGAGGTAATTCAATTTTCATTGCGACCTTCTTTCCACGATTCCAAACCTCATCAAAAATTTCTAATCGTTGGGAGTGGATTAATTGGGCTCTTGCTTTCATATTTGCAATCGCTTTCTGTAATGAACCACCTGTGAGGTAGTAGTTTTTCCATCCCTTCCCCGATGAAGTCGAAACCAATCCTGCTGATACAAGGCGTACAAAGTGATGATGAATTGCAGCGGGCGTGACTCCTAAATTTTCAGCTAACTCCCTAGTTTCGTAACCTCTACTCGGGTCTTTGAATAGGTGCTCTGACAAGATTCTGTGAATGGGTGAGAATGTTCCATCATCCGCTGCATTTTCTCCTCTTCTCCTGTGCAAACAGAGTGTATCGATCAGCCAAGAGATTAGTTTCTCTCTATCGTTCTTACTTGCTGGAAGTGGAATTTCATCCAATCGCAAGTCGAACATACGCCTAACGGATTGCCGAAGGGATTTGAATAATGCGCAACAAACGTTTCTTGAGAGGCGATTATTGAATCAGCGTCTCTCATCGGACCACTCATAATCGACCTTTCTTGATGATTGTAATTCTTCGGTCTCCAGAAGGTGAGGTGCCATTTCAAGACGGTCTTCTCGCATAATACCGCGCCTTCTCAACACTTTAACAGCGGAGTGAACAGTTGCTCTTGTTCTACCAATTCTTCTTGCGAGTGCGGCCTGTGATCGTGGAATACCGTTGACACGAATATCGTCAACAATTGTTCTTTGGACGAGTGACAATCCGATTGGCATCTTCCTTGCAGCTTCTGTTTCACCAACTCCAACGCCTCGCAAGGCTTCGACCTGAGATGGACCTCCAGCAAAGTAGCATGTACGGCCATTTACCGAGATAATCGTGATGGCTTTTCTGCTTGACAAAACGTCCAAATGGTGCCTTAGTGTTCCATTTGCAGCCGATAGTTTTGATTGTAATTCTCTATAATGCAAGCCTGGGTTTTTCTCTAGAGTTTTGATTATTCTCTGTCGCAATGGATGTTCGAATTCAGTAATTCTTGATTTTACTCCACCTCTTGTGAACATAAGAGACGACAGGCTTGAACCGAATCCGATTATTCCACCAGTTGCACCGGCAATACCTGCAGCAAGCCAAGGGCGCTGATTCACCCACTGCTTCAGTAGTGCCATGAGAATCAATCTCCTCTAATCCCTTGTAATTGATTCGGTTAATTGAATCAGTCATTTTGACTTGACAGACCCATTTCTGATTTTCAAGTGCGCAACCAAAGGAGATAGCAGTCTTCCACAAGTTATCCCGTGTTCGGACAGGATGTAGTCAACTCTGACGGGTGGACCGTCATCGACTTGGCGAATCACCAATTCCTCTTCGACTAAAAATCTCAACTTATCCGAGAGAGTCCTGCTTGAAATGCCTGAAAGGAGTGTTTTCAATTGGTTAAATCTGCGGGGTCCAGCAATGTATAGGGTTGATAGAATTTCTATTGTCCAGCGGCTACCGAAAACGTGCAGTGCTTCAACTGCAGCTTCTACTTCCCATTCAGTATTGTATGGCCCGCCTTTTGAGTTAGCAGCTAACACGTCACGGATTTGCTTTCCATTGGAAACAGTGTCATCTACACGACTCTCGATCTCGTTCAACGCAGCATCGGTTAGAGTGAGTGGAGGTTCAGGCATGATTGTCCGAAGTGATGTCTCAGATAAAACATAGTGCAAATCTAACACTATCAGGAATTCTGGTAAGTTGGCTTCCTTCCCTCGATTAACGCACTGAGGCCCTCTAATGCATCTTTTGTGGAAAATATTGCTTCCAAGTTATCTAATTCCTGGCCTAGACCAGTCATCAGTTCAGTTGTGCCTGCTGCATCGATTAAATCACTAGCCATGCGTAGTGCGATCGGCGCAGTCCTTGAAAGGGACTTCAGTTGTCTTGCTACCAATTTGTCCTCAGGGTCAAATCCATCTGGGCAACCTCCATTGAGGAGTGTGTCCATATTTTCATCACTGTAGAATG
>WTIV01000125.1 GCA_011525095.1 Methanobacteriota archaeon | reverse complement strand
GACATGGGACAAAATAGCCCCTGCAGATGAGACTCCAACTACTCCTGCAGCCAGCAATCCCCACACCATAGGTGGTGTGCGACTCATCCTCATGCCTCGACTAGTTCAGCATCTTGAGATGAGCCACCAATGACTCCCGCTCTCTTGAAGAGGAAGTAAATCAGGTATCCAATTACCAAGTTCAAGAATACGAAGCCACCTAATCGAACGAAGTGCCATGTAAGGCTGCTACCGAACTCAGGATCCCAGAGCGAGTCAATGAATGATAGAATACTGCTTTCTGTACCGAAGAAAGCCTCCCCTGTTAGCAGACCTGCTGCAACCATGAATGTTCCAAGTAAGATGAGAGCTCTCTTCTTTTCTGCCACGACAGTACCTTCTTCTTCCTTGATTGCATCGATCTTTGGTTTGAGTTTCTTCTCTTCCCACTGGTCTCTAGCAACTCCACCAATCAACATTGGAAGTGTGTGAGGGACATCTAGATACATACCCAATCCGAATGAAGTACCCATTCCAGTTGCCCATTCGACAAATACACCAAGAAGGAATCCAAGTAGCAGTAGAGTTAGGTCTCCTTGTCCCTCTGCGAAGATAACTGAGAAAGTTGCGAATGCGTTTGCTTGTGGGGCAATCAATTGAATTCGACCTTGTGCCAACTCATTGGCTAGGAAAATTGCAACACCTGCGCCAATCACAGCACCTGGAACAACTCCCATGATGTTACCCTTGGAGATATGATATGGCCTGTTTCCGATGTACAGGCTGTTCTTGTAATCTCCAATTACAGTACCAGACATCGAAATTGCAGAACCGAATACTGTGGTTCCAACCAATCCCAAAAGAACAGCCTCTTGGGTTGTTAGACCAAGTGGGTCGGTGAAATTTAGGAACACTCCAAACAACATCAATAGAACGATGAATGATGTACCAGAAACAGGCTCAATTCCTGTTTCACCCATCACTCTTACAGCGATTGCACCCAGCAGGAATGTAGTCATTAGAAGAATTAGTGAGAACACAATACTTGCTACAAGAGGGAATTCACCCAACATGAAAATCACAATCATTGAACCAAAGGTTAGCAACATGAAGATTGGAATGTGAGAAAGTGGCCATTCATACCATCCCTTTCCTTCCATGTATTCCTTACCGCTGTCTCCTTTGAACGCCTTACCAATGTCAACGAAGATGTTAGCAAATGTCTTCCACATCTTTAGTAGACCAAATATTCCACCACCGACAATTGCACCGATTGCAATGAAGCGTACTGCCTTAGCGAAGGCGTACATTTGTACGGCTCCAGTGCTGCTTGGGTAATCAGCAGGATTAACGGCGTGTAGAGCCGCAGGTAGTTCCTGTAATGGCACACTTGCTCCGATTTGCCCTTCATAGACAGGAAGGTTGAATGCGACTGCGAGAGGAACGAGGAAGAACCATCCTACTATTGTTCCAAGGTTGACTAAGAAAGCAACTCTTGTCTTCATGAACCAACCAATAGCGAACATAGATGGCGTTAAAGCAACACCAACGTAGGTGTACATGAATGGATTGAAGACCGTATCTGGGTTGTAATGTGCTGGACCTGCTGCAACACCACCAACGACTTCACCAGGCTGGTGAATCTTAGCGTGAGAGTAGAATGATGCTAAGCCGAATGTGTCTCCGGATAGCATCTCAGCTAGATAATCACTCAATGCTTGGCGCTTACCATTCATCCAAACCAGTGGATATTCGATTAGGAACAAACCAACCATGGTTATTGCAGTCCATACACCGATTGTTTTCAGAGACTCTCTTGCATGCTCAACTGCACCAGTGCTTACATCACTAGCTATGTCGAGCATTTTCAGCGTTGCTTCGAATCCCGGCAAAGGAAGTGGATCCTCAACAAGCCATACACGTCTAAAGATAATGAAATACATGACACCAAGGAAACCAGCAAACATAGATGCTACAATTCCAACGAATGCCAAACGCATTGTTTCGCCTTCACCCAATACGATAAGAGGCCCGTCCGATAACCAATATTGTGGGTCTGCTGCTAACAAGAAAATAGCAGGGAATGTGAAAATGAAACCTGTGGAAGCGTGAGTTGCACCTGTTGTTGCAGATGTTGCAATGTTTACTTCAGATGGCGACCACTTCAGAGCCATACCCAAAACGTAAGCGATGTACCAAGCGGCTGAAATCGCCAAACCTAACTTTAGACCAATATATGCTGTGACACCAGAGAAAATAGCACCGATACCAATGCCAATCATTACTTTCTTGGTATCCCAGTGAGAAACTTCGAACGCTTCCTCCAGATTCTTTTCTTCGAGATACTGTTCCAAAACACCTGTGTTTAGGTTGTTATACATCTCGTCATCTAACCAAGTGAGAGTACCGCTTTCAATCGCCTTCAGACCTTCCGGTGTAACCGGTTGGCGATATGCCGACTTCTTTACGCCCACTATCTCACCTCAAATGAAGTTCAATGGTCACGAATAATCTTGTAGAGGCCCAAAGCTTCCATCCACATGATTTCTTTACCTGCGTCGATTTCCATTTCATCTTCCATTGGTAGAATCATCATTGAGTGGTCACGCATATTCATTGCGTGGACTTCTGCGCCTTCAATGTGGGTAACCATTGCGGTTCCCTTTTCAATTAGTGGAACGTTGATGGAATCAGTTACGCTTCCGACGTGAGAAATCTTTTGCCCTGTGAAAATGTCTACAAGTTCTAGTCTTGCCTTTGCAGAACCGTGCTTACCTGGCTTGGATTTTGATATGGAATTTATCTTGTACGCTTTGTCTTCAACGCAGCAGTATCTACCTACCTTCAGAGTTCGAATTTCAACACGGGTTGTTCCTGGCATATGGCTCCCTCAGTCACAGGCAATGGTTGGGGCTTATGACCGTTACCATTGATTCGACTAACTACTCACAAGTTACGTACATCCAAAATGTCCCCATTTTGTCCTAAATCACCTGTAACATAAGGAAGTAGTTTTTGTGCCACATCATCTGGATTTGTCAGTTCTCCGTTCTTATGATACTCAATGAAATTTTGAAGAAGTGGGAACGAGGATTCGTCCGCCTGACGTATTTCCTTTTGCATTCCAGTATCAACAATCCCCGGCGCAATGGCTAGAGCAGATATGTTCTCTGACTCTCCTTCCTCAGCCAAACATCTTGTCCACATATCCAGACCTGCTTTAGAGACACAATACGAACTCCATCCGTGCAGAGGGCGCTTTGCAGCACCACTAGAAATTGTGACTACTCGGGTATGAGACTCGCCTCCAATTATACTGTCCAAAGATCGAGTTAAATCTTGAACTCCAATGAGGTTTACATTCACGGCTCTCTCCCAATTATCTCTAGAAACATCAAGCATATTCTCAATCGGAGAGATAGTCCCTGCATTATGGACAATACCCGATAGGTGTTTGAATTCCCCAATGATTTTACCAACGGCTTTCGAAATGTCTTCTTTGGAAGCCAAATCGCATGCAATGATTTGAGAGTTTGACGAAATTTGTTTTAGAGATTCATTCAATGTATCCAATTCAGAACTATTTCTAGCTAGAGCGATTACAGATTTTCCAGAATTTGCTAGCGACATTGCGATAGAGCGACCCAAACCTTTGGACGCACCTGTGACGAGAAATGTATCACTCATGCCTCTCTTAATGGGATTAGGCATTTGATGCTTTCATTCATTCCAAACTCTGAATCCATCATCAGTAGAATGCCAATATCTGCCATCCTCATCTTGGTACCAATTTACACCGTGCTCATCATTTGGAAGCCATTCGCCGGTTGGTAACTCTTCCCATGATGATACAAAATCAACTGATGCGTTTGATTCCATTGATTCTTCTACAAGTTTAACTTGCTCATGTGTTTCAATTACATCTGATTCAGATTCATCATTGTCTAATGCCGGATGGACAGGTCCAATTTCGTCAGCCGTTTTTGTAGATGGTTTCTTCCTAAGTAGAACTGCGATAGCACCAAACAACACGAAGATAATTCCAGTTGCAGCTAGTGAAAGTATCAGAACTAGATTCGATTCTTCTTCATCATCTTTGCTTTCAGCAGTATTTTGTTCAGTTCCGTCTGAAGACTGCAGAGATGTCAAACAGCCTTGTGTATCAGAATAAAGGAAAGCGGAATACTCATTCGGACATCTATCGGGTTGTGTTGCACCTTCGACAAATTGTCCGAGGGTTCGACCTTCGCTCCAATCCAGGTTGTCGTAATTATCTCCAAACCCATCTCCATCGGTATCTTTCCATTGAGTTGGGTCACCGTCATTGAAGTCTGTTTCATATGACCAGCCATCACTATCAAGATCTAAACAGCCACGCTTGTCCTTTGTTGATGTCCCTTTCTGTAATGGACAATCATCTCCATCCGGAGAGTCGCTGTTGTCACCAAATCCATCTCCGTCACTATCGATTGACTGATTTGCATTATTGTCGTCCCAATCTAGGTCAGCAGTAACCCCATCTCCATCAAGGTCAATTTCAGATGGAGCACAACCGACTAATGGATTTGGGACTGTTTGGTCTTCGTCCAAAAATAGAGTTGTGTTCACGAGAGTCGTTTTCAAAAGTGGAGTTGTTGGACATTGGTCGACATCATCTGTGAATGAGTCGTAATCTCCATCCCTCTCGGATGGGCCACATCCACTGGAATCGATCATTGCTCTCTCTTCCGGAGTGGTTTCTGGGCACATATCAAAATCAGAAGATGAGATTGAATCTCCAACACCATCGCCATCCGCATCAATATGCTGCAGTGGATCGGATGGCAGATCATCTATAGTATCCGCCCAGCCGTCCCCATCAGAGTCAATGCAACCAAACAGGCCATCTTTGTTTGATGTTCCTGCAACATCAACACAGTCATCCCCTTCTAATCCGGAATTATTGTCTCCGAAACCATCTGAATCCGAATCTAGCCATTGAGTTGGCTCATATTGGAATTCATCTATGTTATTTCCATAACCATCACCGTCGAAATCAAACCACTCTGAGCTATCATTCACGAATGCATCATTCAAGTCTGCCCATGTATCGCCATCACTATCTAGGCAACCAATACTACCTTGGGTTGAATTTCCAAATTCCTCCGGACAATCGTCTGAATTGTCTCCAAATCCATCTAAATCTGTATCATTCCACTCTGTTGAGTCATTGGGATGGGTGTCATTGGAATCTTCCCAACCATCACCATCTTGGTCCGGACATCCTACTTTGTCAAATAGTGAGGTACCTGCAACATCGTCACAATCATCAACATCATTAGTGAAACCGTCATTGTCGTCATCCAACTCATTTTCTGGACACCCAACGTCATTTACACTTAGACCAACTTCTGTATCGGGACAGATATCATCACCATCCCAAACTCCATCCGTATCTTCATCAGGTAGTATATGGTACATATCGAGCCCTAATTTACCCCAATTTAGGTACAAATCCCAAACTCCAAGACCAACAAAACCCATCTGCTCCCATTTTAGTTGCCCAATCTCAGATAACAAGTATCTGAGGAAAGGCATATTCTTAGATACATTACTAACTGAAGAAAATGCACGCATGTCTGTCTGAAGTGGCCATTCACCGTTGCGGGAAGCGTTAATTGAAGCGTTAACTGCATGCCCTCCCGCTAGAATTACATCTTCTGCTCCATGGGTTAAATTGTCAACTATTGGAACTATGTACAATCCATCTGAATTATCTAATGTAAATCCTAACTCGGTGAATCCAATGGAACCATCGCCTGCAGGGGCGGAGATAGTGTCGGTAACATTGTGTCTATCTTCACCAAGATCAAACCTGAATCTCGATATTGTTGATGCATAGAAAGAGTCCTTCTGAGCACAGTTTTCACAAAGGACAAGCTCCTCTAGAATTGTTGTGTCTATTCTTTCTTCAGAGCGGTGAGCTAAGATGACCTCGTCATCAATACAAGAATCGTGTAAGTCACTCCATTCTCGAACACCATCGTTGTCATCACTAGGTGCTACCGAGTTCCAATTCAGCGCCGGCATTTCACCTGCTGTCGTCAAAGCACTCCTGCCTGACGCTGACGCTATCCAACGAATTTGTGCTAGTGATAATCCTCCAATTGTCTCAATACAAGTCTGTGCGTCTCCACCGGCTTTGACCATTAGAGCGCCGGCTGCTCTTCCATACTGTATCTCTAGTATTTCCTCATCAGTAGTGTCACATTCCCAAATTCCTGTTAAAGAATAATTGGTTGATTTAGAAGCTAGAGAGGGATCCACACCATTAGTAGTGGAGCCTATGTAATGTTTAGATTCACAAGCATCGAATGTGGACTGAAATCTATCATATTCCCAGACACCAACATAATCACTTGTAGTTGTATAGGTTGATTTCCATGAAGATTCCATCAATGAAGTGTAGTGTAAGCCTTGAACCCTCATGAAATTTTCCGAAATAGTGTGAACTGAAACCCAACCTCTTCGCCATCCTATTGCGATTCTGTCCCCATCTTCATTAAATTCTGCAGAAAATACACCACGGTTATTTTGGGTTGTTCCAAATCCGCTAATTGTACCAATATTCGCCCATGTATCTGTCCTGTATACGTAGAATTCTGTCCCATATCCTCGCGTTACAAGCATGCTTCCACCATCACTGGAAAAGTGGATGTCATGAACCCAACCCCCAAAGGATAATTCTTTGATTATTGATTTTGATTTAATATCAGTAATAATTACACTACTATCCTGTGAACCAGTTGCGAGGTACCTCCCATCAGGACTTATTGTCAACACTCTTACGTAATTAGTATGGTTTGTCATGTTTAGATAAACGGAATTATTTTCTGTCCAAAAACCGTAGACATGTTGATTACCAGTTACGAAAACAATTCTACCATCAGGCGTTGTATCGATACCACTTATCCAGCCAGGCAATCCAGGGAAATTCTTCTCAAAACTGTAGTTGCTAGTGTAATATGATTTTAAGATAGCATCAAAACCACCACAGAATATTCTCTCATCATCTCTCGACCAGCCAACTTCGTATATGTCGCTAGAAGTTGAACTGTTCCATAGATCTGCTACAAATGTCCCTGTTGTTGCGTTGATTACTACGCAACCACCATTTTTACTACCAATGACAAGATTATCGCCATTTGGTGATATCTCAATGTCCATTATATCCCCTTGCATTGTGTATAGATTTTTGAGGAAGATTCCAGATTTATCATACATAGTAACTCTATTATTATTACTTCCAGCAAAGAAAACGCTGCCGTTTATTGCCCACTCAATCACGTTGACTTCCCCAGAGGTTGTACCAGTGGTAACCCGTACAGAAGCAGACTCACTCCAAGCATGTCTTGTTGGTTGCTCAAAGTCTGCGAGGCCATCTCCATCACTATCTGGACAGCCAAAACCAGCAGTAGAATTAGCAGTACCTGCTGCAAATGGACAAACATCGTTTGAATCGTTGATTCCGTCCCCGTCGCCATCTGAAGCACTGACTATTGGTACTAGTGTCATTGACACCAATAACGCCGCCAAAACCAAGGCTTTACGCATGTGACAAAACGATTAAGTCGACTACTAAATGTTTTAGCCGATACGAGTCAATGACTCATGAATAATCGTAGAACCCTTTGCCTGATTTTCTACCAAGTTTACCTTGTTCAACCATTTCTATAAGGAGAGGTGCTGGGGCGTATTTGTCGTCGCCCATTCCCTCGTGGAGGACATTCATAATGTGGAGAACTGTATCGTTTCCAATCAAATCTGAAAGAGCAAGTGGGCCAATCGGATGATTCATTCCCAACTTCATTATGCCATCAATCGCTTCTGGTTCTGCAACACCCTCTTGCAGAGTTAGGATTGCTTCATTAATCATCGGGCAAAGTATTCTGTTCGATACGAATCCTGGTGAGTCGTTGCACATTAGAGGAATCTTACCCATTCTTTCTGCAGCGTCAAGGACCGTTGAAGTTACAGATTCAGAAGTCTCCTTACCGTTGATGACTTCAACTAATTTCATGATTGGAACCGGATTCATGAAGTGCATACCGATGACCTTGTCTGGCCTTGAGGTTGCGGCTGCAATCTCACTTATTGAAATCGAAGATGTGTTTGTAGCAAGAATACAATCTTCCTTACAAATACCGTCTAACTCAGAGAATATTGACAACTTCAAGTCAAGGATTTCGGGCACTGCTTCTACCACTAGGTCGACATCTGCACAAGCAGACCTGTCGGTTGCTGTGCTAATCCTTGCGCGAGCGGCGTCTGCATCGTCTTGGGACATTCTTTCCTTGGAAACTAACTTAGCGAGAGACTTCTCAATCGTAGCAATACCCTTTTCGACATATTCTTGCTGAATATCGATCATTACTACCTCTATTCCAGCACACGCTGCAACTTGTGTGATTCCATTTCCCATTTGGCCAGCGCCCAAAACTGCCATCTTTGTGATGCTCATACCCAGCCCCAAATGTTCCACGTTCATGATAATTGGCTTCAATTCAAGATAGCAATAAGATGATTCAAATTTGAATCCGCTTTACATCGACCATGCGAGAATGGCTTGGACTGAAAGACATACTCAGAACAGGATGGGTAAGAGCAGGTGTAAATTCACCGGAAAGCGTGGCTGCACATTCCTGGGGAATGTCGGTGCTTGCAATGCATTTGTGTCCGGAAGATCTCGACAGAACGAGAGTCATCGAAATGTGTTTGGTTCATGATTTACCTGAAGTAGAGGTTGGAGACCTCACTCCTCATGATGATACTAGCACAAAGGCTGCGGACGAACATAGAGCAATGACTAGGTTAGCGCCACAATGGTTGGGACTTTTCGAAGAATATGAGGCACAGGAGACTGAAGAAGCAAAGTTTGTGAAGTACTTAGACAAACTCGACATGGCCTTAATGGCCCGAATTTACGAGGAAAAACATGGTCTTGACCTGAGTGAATTTATTGCGTCTGCTCGCGAAGTAATAGGCGAAACTAACTTGAAGTGAATCCTCCACGGCGGCACACCACAGTCCTGTAGTGTAGTGGTCCATCATCTCGGGTTTTGGTCCCGGGGACGTCGGTTCGACTCCGACCAGGACTATCTTCAATCACCTAAACCGTAGGTTTGACTGTAATAGATTCGGGAGCCTGTTGGTCTGCCGTACCATCTTCTAGTTCTCGGCGTGTTTCGTCTGGATCAATGAATAACGCAGTTGCAATAATCAGAGTCTCAAAGACAGCTGCAATCAAGAAAAGAGTTGGATAATCAAATCTCGCTGAAAGAGGTGCTGCAATTTGATATCCAATAATCGCTGAAAGATTCATCATAGCCATGTAACCTGTGAATTGTGTACCGCCAACTTCGCTCCAAGTTATCCTCATCATTAATGAGTAGATGCTGATACTAACTATTGCCATCATGAATTCTGCTAATGACCAAATGAATACAAGGTAGAATTCGCTTCCCCACCAAGATTCTGTTAATCCCCAAAATGCAGTAACTAAAGCACCGATTGTAGTTGAGTAAATGATAACGGATTTACCTCCAAATTTCTTGCCAAGATATCCTCCAGCAAGATAACCAAACATGGTAATTATCAGCACTAAGCCGCCTTTTGTTGCATTGAATCTCTCTTGTGACCAATCTAATTCTCTGAGGAAAAGTAATGGCAATAGCGGAATCAAAAAGTGAGAAAGCGATACGAACAGGCTCAGTAGAATTCCTAACTGAGTTGACTTTAGTGAGAAAGCAGTTTTCACTTTACCGATAATTTCTTTGAAATTTTGGTTGATAGATACAGATTCTTCGAAAGCAAGGTGTGAATCTTCGCTCCAAGGGAATAATTTCTCGCCAGGTCGCTCTCTCATGTAGAGTGGAACCATCATTATCGCTAGTAATATCGGAATCTGGACAATCAGTGCACCACGTATTCCAGTGTAACTAATTATTGTGCCCAGGCCAGCACCACCAATCATTCCACCAAGAGTTTTGGCAGTAAACATGTAGCCGTTTACTTTCTCTAATTCTTGAGGCTTCAAAATGTCTACAGCAAGTGCGTCTGTACTCACGTCTTGAAGCGAGGTGAAGATATTGTAAACAAGGAACATGTAAGCTATTGTAGTAACATCCTTCTCAACATCAATGAAGAAAACCATCAAAGTGAGCAGCAGTATCATGCCTGTTTGGGCAATAAGAATCCAAGGTCTTCTACGACCCATCGGACGATATTGGTACCTATCGATTACAGGGCCCCACAGGAACTTGACTGACCAAGGTAAGGTACCCAATGTTAGCAACATTGCGAGGTCCTTTGCAGCAAATCCTTCAGCAGCTAGATAGGTAACAAACGTGACAGTAATGAATCCCCATGGAATTCCCTGTGCTACGTAGAGTGCACAAAGAGTGAATACCCTAGCACTGTAACTCTCAACTAGAGTTTTCCCCTCTTCCCCTCCATTATCATCCAACAGTACTGCGTCAATTTCCTCCTCGAGAATCAACCCAAGTTGGAATTGATCGCTTCTGGTTGATATGAAGCCGACTAAAACTATCACTCCAATAAACCATGGAGCAAAAAGAAACCCAGATATTTCTCCACTTCCTACTGACATAGCAGATGCATCATCTTCTTCATCATCCTGTTCTTCTGGTTCGGGTTCAGGTACTGGTTTAGGTTCTACAATAATGGTTCCAATCATTCCAAGGTCTTCATGAGGTTCACAAACATATTCGTAGGTACCATTTTCAGTGACGTTGAAAGTATAGGTGTAATCGACATTCCTCTCAGGATCACCTGAATCGAAAACACCATTCCGTTCGACTGCGTTATGAGGGAGTAATTGATTTTCCCACAAGAATCTGACAGTATCTCCTTCCTTGATGATGATTGTATCAGGGGAGAAGCGCAAATTCGTTCCATCGACCGTAACAGTGAACGTCTCACCTTCCGATTCGTTTATGAACGAACTCTGTAAGTTGTTGGATTGGGTTGGGTTTTGATTTGGGAGTTCATTCGTGTTTGAAGCAACAACCACTGAAAAAGACATCAGAAGTGCCACTGACACAAGCATGATTGCTAGTTGTGACCTTCTGCGCATGAATGTCGGTTACACCCTCATCTCATAAGAACTTCAGTAAGAGTTCTATGTCAAATATAGAGCGGGTTTGAGAATTTAGTCGTTGATGACTTCA
>WTIV01000177.1 GCA_011525095.1 Methanobacteriota archaeon | reverse complement strand
AAGGCCTCATTTGACTTAGATGACGTTCACGCATTAATCAAGGCGATTGTGGACATTGTAAACACAATTGGTGTAACAAGACTGGTAATCGACTCGGTTACAACACTTTGTTACAAGATTAAGAGCGAACAACTCATCAGAGATTTCCTGTTTACACTCGGGAAGAAACTAGCAACCCTTGGTTGCACAACTATTCTGATTTCTGAAATCACATCTGCAACAGAAAACGCTCACTGGTCATCCTTCGGTGTAGAAGAAGCAATCGCAGATGGAATTATAGTAATGGGTGACGTAGAGAGAATGGGTCACCTGCTAAGATTCCTTCAAGTTGTAAAGATGAGAGGTACTGCACACAGCAGAGCTAAGCATGCAATCGAGTTAACTCCGCTCGGAGTAATGCTTACCCCGATGCTCAAATGGGGTGCTGTTAGTGATAAGACCAACAGGATGGGTGTTTGAAGATGTACGAATTAGACCAAAGAATCGCAGAACAACTAACTGAGGTTAGCCTGAATTCTTCTATTCAAGTACGCTGTGGTAACTCAAATGCGTTTATGGTAACAGCATCTACAATGATTCCACTTATGCAGATGTTCGAAATGGGCGGAGTATACATCTGTGCAACTCGTGGAGCAGTTGAGATTATTGAGGCGTTTGAGGCGATTGGTGTAGATGTCTCTAACATCCAGTTCGTGGACCTAGTTTCCTCAGGTATCCTAGGAGGAACTGATGTTCCATACAACAACATTACTTTCGTCGATAGCCCAATTATGCTTGAGAGTGTTTTGCTGAGAACACTGTACATTCTCAGAATTGCAAACACTGAGAGAAATTTCGTTCTAATAGACTCAGTAAATGCACTAGCGATTTACAACGAAGAAAGAATGCTAGCGGAGTACCTTCACACATTCATCAATACCTTCCGGCAAAGAGAGGTTCTTTCAGTTATCTTGAACATTCCAGACCAGGTTCCGCCAACGGTTTTGTCAAATCTTGACCTGTACTGTACAGATTTGATTGATAGAGGACAGGTAGTAATTCACTGAGGAGCTGATTAGATGAGTAAGCAGATCAAGTTCAGCCCAGATGATGAAGAGTTCTTTGGAAGCGTTGGAAGTTTCGGCGTTCCAAAGTTCGACAATGCAATGAATGGAGGTGTTCCAAGAGGCTTCCTTGTTGTTGGATTTACAGAAACCGGTTCGGGTTCAGAATTATTCGCAAAACAATTGACTTCTCCTGCTGAAGAGCCAGATAACACAATTCTGATTTCGACTAATGAAAGCCAATTGGAGATTGCAAGAGTATTCAACAAGTACAAGTGGCCAACTGATATTGCTGTAAGAACACTCGGAGAAGAATACAACGCCAGAGTTCTAGAAAAAGAACTGCTCGCAAGTCGCTATCGACTTGAAGGGTTCAAATTACCAGATATCCAGCGTCTTGCTCAAACTAGGTTCGTTGACGACGACACTCAAGATTTCCTAACAGAAATGACCAATGAAATCATGGCAATGGGGCCATACTTCCGTGCTGTTATTGATTCTCTTGATTTCTTTATGCAAAGAGAAGACCCAAGTCGTGTTGTTGCTATGCTTAGAATGATGCAGGCCCACACTCAAATCCACCGTGGCATTCTATTCGTAACAGTATCAAACGATACAATCACGCCAGCGATTAAGCAGGAAATGGCTGCGATTGCAGACATGGTTTGTGATTTCAAGGTTAGAACAATTGGTTCAGATTTCGAAACATCGATGATCGTATCCAAGTTCAGAAACGCTCCTGAAAATCTGTCGATTATGGTTTACAGAGTTACACCTGAAGAAGGAATTACTCCAGAAACTGTCGAGCGTATCGCTTGACGCTACTTGGATGTTGGATTTCACAAAAATCCGGAGTTCTGTTTAATTATCAGACTAGTTTATCTCTGTCGATGACAAACACAAAGTCTGCAGCTGTATTATTCGGATTGATTTTCATTACGAGTTCTCTAGCAGGTTGTCTCTTTGACGAAGACAGATCAGCAATCGAATTCTCAGAGTGTCCAAGTTTTTGGCATGTAGAATTCTTTGATTTGAGCGCAGATAGATTCAGTTCTTGGGATGGAACAGTAGAGTTTACCGATTCAAATGGTAATACCGAGAGAATAGAATTTTTCTCAAACAATATGAGGTACGTAACCTTAGATGATTCTCTAGATTGGACCATGACTTACACATTTTACGAAGATGATATTGGTTTCATAATCGCAGGTGAAATGTATGGTGGTAACAATTACGATGGTCAAACAGGAACCATTGAGGTTGATCTGGAGAGAACTTATCCTGGAAATTCAGAGGGTAACAGTCAGATTTCTTTCTCTGCTTGCGCTGACTCGGATTATCAGATTGAATTCGTTGACATGAGTGCAAAAGAGTTCAGCTCTTGGGGTGGTGTTGTCGAGTTTACCAATTCAGACGGAGATACATACAGTTACGAAGATTTTTCTTCGCATATGAAATATGTTAGTTTGGATAAATCTCTTGACTGGGTAATGAAATACACATTCTACGAGGAAGATATCGGCTTCATTTACGAAGATAGAGTCTACGGGACAAACAATGCATATGCAGAATCTGGAGAAATCCAGATCAACTGATGCACTCATTTAACCCATCCAACTCACTCTAAACAAAACCCTGTTGAATGGATACCCTGTGATTTTTCCTTTCGGGTGGTGATTGGTGCCACGCAAACTGCATTGCA
>WTIV01000182.1 GCA_011525095.1 Methanobacteriota archaeon | reverse complement strand
TCACCTTTTGGCAAAACAAGTTGCTGGCGAAGAGCCTTAGATGCCTTCTTTCGAACACTGTCAGCAAGGTGTGCTCCACACATCATTCGACCGGAGTAAACTTGGTGATGAATAGCCGGATTGCGACATTTGTCACAACTCGGAACATCGAAGAGTTCGGCCATGGACGTTCCATGAAGTTCTCGACTTCATCCCGCCGGTAAAATTATCCAATTGGAAAATTAAATTTTCAATTAGAATATTAGCATCATGCAAGCTGTCAAAGGAAAAAGCAGTTGGCGAAATCAAACAACCCCACAAACCGCCCTACGGGCGTTTTGGAAAGCCAAACTTCTTGAAGCCGTTTTCAACCTGCACCAATTTGAGCGCGCATGATACAACGCATTTTGACCGGTTTCTCTGCCCTTCCGGGTGCAGACCAAGCATACGTCGTTTCACGACGAGATGGCTTGGTTGCAGCGGTTGGAAAAAGAGGTCGTGCACCAGACGTTGAACACGCCACCCAGTTAATCCAAGCATTGGATAAACTCGAGTCAAAGCAAAGTGTTGGCAGAGGCTTGGAAATCTGGTCGGAAGGAGATGGTTTGTACCTCTTAACTCGAATAAACGAGGATGCAAGCATCGTAATCTCCGGCAAAAAGGGTGGCAGAATCGCAAGATGGAGACACGCCGTCGAATGTGATGTAGACATGCTGAACTCATTGATGAGGTGATGGACATGTTCGATCTACCATATGGAATGCCAGTTGACGACGAAATCGATGTAAGCGATGGTTCAATCCTACCGTTCGAAAACGGTTCGGTTACGACATATCTAGGTCGAAGGTCAACCGCAAGCGGGCATCGCATAATTCGCGCTGGGCGTGTTGTGGGATGGATAGCAGAGCCTGCAAAAGGCAAAGTTCTCCTTTGTGGAAAAGCCGCCAAAGACAGGCTTGAAACCCTTGAAATGGAGCAGCATCGCTTGATTGCAAAGGTTTGGACTCAATCTGCACTAGGCTCTGTAGCTGAAGTCATCCCCGAAGCATTTGAGCACGCTGCAGATATGAGAGGACTCATTGGCGCAGGGGATTCCCTAGAGAGGCTGCTTTCGAGAGACCTTTCTGCAGTACTGTCACAGTTAATTCTGCGACCTGAGGTTAGAGGTGGTATTGCAGTTGATTCAGGAATGCTAATCGACGATGCTGGAGATTTACCTTCCCCTGCAGACATGTTAGCAGCCCAAGTGGGTGAGACTTTGGCAGGTAGGAAGGCTATGGCTAGCGATCTAGGGCTCGAAGGAGCAGGCCACTGGACACTGCACACCGGCGATGGTTCACTACTGCTTGCTGAAGCAGGAGAGATTGCTCTCGCTGTATGGACCGAGGCTGATGTAGACCACAGCCGACTGATTAACCAAATCGCAGCATTGATGGATGGCCAGGTAGATGCAATGGGCTCGCATGGCGAGGCACTAACCGATGGACACGTAATTCGAGAAGGCAGGGGTGGAACCGATGCTGTTCTATCTATGTTGACGACAGCGGTCGAGGAAGGTTTAACCGGACATTTGACCGCTGGGAAATCCTCTAAGGCTATTCGTATTGCTCTTGTGAAAGGAATCCCGGTGGCAATGCAAGCCCCTGGACAAACAAAAGTTGTAGAAGCAGTAAACATGCTTTGTGAATCTCGAAGAGTGCTAGCATTACACAGGCTACCAGTTGGCACAATCCTTGGACCTGAATCCGGCAATGTAATCGATTTTAACCTAGGGCAGTTCTGCGAAGAATTAGCCACAACCAGAACCCGCTCTGAATCTAGACAAGTTCTGCTGAAGCAGATGCTAGATCAACTGTACGGATTTGAAATTGGTTTGCAGAAACTGAAGAAAGAAAGAACTCGCTTTGAATTTGCAATCAAGATTGCAATCCCATCAGAAGGGCTTGCGACAATTGAGAAATCATCAGGAATCGATGATGGTCTAAGAAGGAAGTTAGAGAAATCTGAACTCAAGTTGTCAAACGCCAAGCAAGAGATTGCTGCGTTGACTGTTGCTCTAGAGTCTGCTCAACAATCGGAAAGCACTGCTAAAGTCAACGCCAATGAAGCAAATAGGCAGGCAGCGGATGTGCAGGAAAAGATTGCATCTTACAATCGCACCATAGACCAGTTACAACTCGACCTATCTGCTGCACAAGCCACAGCTGAAAATTCTGAAGCAAGAAGTGACAGACTTTCGAAGAGAATTAACGAATTAGAGCATCAATTAAGCGAGCGAGCTGTCGAACTTGCTAGGATCTTAGGAGACAGCAGACAGAGTTCAGAATTGTCAGCAAAGATTGAGGAAATGGCAACTAAGGAAGCCGCACTGTCTAGCGACATCGATTCTCATTCAGCAACACTTTCCAGCATTAGGTCTAGGATTGAGGACGACCAACGCCGCCAGAGAATGATTGAGGAACAGGTCGAGGCGACTCGAGATAGACACCGCAGAGCTCAAGGGGAACTTTCAGAATTAGAATCAAAAATCAACCAGGCTCAAATGAACCTCAAGCAAATTCAAACCGAAGCAAGAGCCGCAAGTGAAAGAACTCAAGATGACAGAATAAGGCTCACTGAACAGGAAAATCGTGCTTCCATGATTCAATCCGAGATGAGGGAATTGATGGATGAAAGGCGCCAAGTGCTCAAAGAATTGGGTGATTTAGGAGCAAGAAGAGGACAAGCCGAGGCTGAACTTTCAACTCTGCTAGACCAAGCAGAAGCACTAGCAGTTG
>WTIV01000089.1 GCA_011525095.1 Methanobacteriota archaeon | reverse complement strand
CTTCGATTCCGTCCTTTAGGCCGTCACCATCGGTGTCAGGATTAAGCGGATCTGTTGAGCGTCCATCGATAATTCCATCACCGTCAGAATCTCTGGCGTTGTATTCCATCAAATTTGTAAACATCTCATCGAGTTCTACAATCTCCATCCAGACATCAAGTCTGCTTTCAACTGTGTCACCAATCTCAACATTGATTGCGTACACGTAACCGTCTACTGGGGCAACTAACGGAACAATTTGCTGATTTCCACCAGATAGTGTAATTCTCGCTCTTGCAACGGTTTCGTTTACTGTAACCCAATCATCAAGTTCTACATCAATTGCAACGACTAGAGCTATATTTTCTAGTGTGCTGTATGTGACTGAACCGTCGCCATCTGCGTCGTATCCATCTCTATCTGAGTCAATGTCACCGTTAGAACCGTCCCTTGGGTCGAGTCCGTTATTTGCTTCCCAGCCATCAGGCATTCCGTCTTCATCTGTATCTTCATGCCATGGCGAGGTGAACTTTCCTTCACCAAATGCAATTGCAACTTGGTATTCTTCGATGTTGTTCATTCCATCTTCATCCCAGTCGCTATATCCATCGGAATTGTTAGCAGGGTCGAGAATTTGGGATGCTGCGACTGCACCACTTGCAGGGTGTTCAGTGGCATCCGAGAAGCAGAACTCGAAGCCATCAGGCATTCCATCACCGTCTGTATCCCAATCCGAAGGTCCGTTCATTTGCCCATCTCCGTCCATGTCTTCCTTGAACCATGCAAGTCCGTGTTCAAGAGCGTCTGCAGCGAAAGGTGCGGCTCTGCTGACAGGGTCGAGTAGATCAATACCACAATCTTGACCTGTTGCCATCATTACCATAATAGTTGAATTTGATATTTCGTGGATGTCGTCTAGCATATCACCATCTGAATCAGCCTTTGTTGGGTCAGTTCCGTATGCCTCCTCCTCTAGATTGAATAACTGGTCGTTATCAGAGTCCAAAACTTGGTCGCAGGAATGTTGTCCCGCAGCGTTAGCAAGGGAATCCCACTCTGGAACCCCATTTTGCCCGTTGAAGTGATCTTCCAGACTTTCTACCATAGCATCTGTTAGTTCTACACAACCCCAGTTACCCGATAGAGGGTCAAATAGTGTGTAGTTTCCTGCAGGGTGAAATACTTCTCTCTTGTATGTGACTTCCCACTTGTCGTTTAATCCATCTCCATCAGTATCCGCAAGTCTAGGGTTAGTTCCCTCCTCTACTTCTACAGAATTGATTAGACCGTCTCGGTCTGGGTCACCTTTAGGACCGTCATCCGGGTCAGGCCAGGAGTCTTCCTCTTCCTGCTCCTCGGCCCCATCGGAATTGGCTTCACTAGGGTCGTTTTCGACATCATCAGATTCACCGTTGTCAAGTGGGTTCAGACCATTCTCAACTTCCCAACCGTCCGACATAGTATCTTTATCCGTGTCTGGGTCGAAAGGATCTGTACCGTATTGAGCTTCCACTGCGTCTACTAGGCCATCACCATCTGAGTCCTTTGACTCTCCAGTATCAGACCCATCACCGATTAGATCATCTTCAGCTGCAGGGTCGAAATCACCCGCCCCTTCACTGGTTTGGAAGAATCCGGATGCTCCTACGAATAGAGACCCGAAAATCATGGTTGAGACAATTGCAACGTAAGCCATTTGATTGTGTGACATAGACATTTTGATACTCTCCGCTTGCTAACCATCTCTGTCGACACCTGTTCCACACATAAACCTTCACGGTAATTGATTTCGCCAAATGTCTTTGGTTGAACGTTAATCACTTGAAATTTCATGCCTAGACTCGAGTTTAATTAGGTCAAAATTTTCTTCCCGAATGACGCTGACTTTTACAGGCCTGCCCTCTGATCTCACCCAAGCACCAGCAAGGTAACCAACAGTCATTGAAAGACAAGGAATCGTTTCGAATTTCAACTCAATTCCTCCCGGTGTGTCTAGAACCCTGCCTGAGATTGGAGATGAAAAACCTCTTGAGCCAAAAAATGATTCACAACTATCGACCCAGCCATCAACATCTGCAGCGAGAAATAACTCTTCTCCAGCGATAAACAATCGCTTGCTAGCAATTGCAATAGAAAGAAAACCGTCACCAAAATCTGGCCATGAATTTCTTTCATCCTCTCCAATATTTCCAACTAGACCTGAACAAGCCATTTCCAGTCTCTTGAAGACACCAACTGGCAGCATTAAGTGACCTAATCCATCTATCCGCCATCCTGATTCTAATTCCAGTAGCAGTGGTTTTCCTTTTTCCTGCGATGGTAAAACGGAGTTCGATTTAGTCAAAGGAATAGAAGTTGGTTCTAGAGTCAAAACAGTAGCAAGAGGTGATTTATCTTCCCATAACATCCTGTATCTTGAAGAATTAATTTTCTCTAATTGTGCTTGTAATATACCGGAAAATACTGGGGTCAGTCCTGCTGATTCAAAACTTGGAGGAGAGGCATTTGGTAGGCCCCATCCGTGAAGTTTCCAACGATGTTCGAGTGCTGCTTTTGTCTTTTTTTTGCGGAAAAATCCATTGAAATTTAGGTCAGTATTTTCAAGAAGAAATTCTTCTTCATCGCAAGCAGCATTTGCCAATTTCCTGCCCATCGGAGCATCGATTATTTCCTCAAAAAATCGCCACCAAGAATCAAGCCCGTCAATTCTCCAGATATACCATTGATTCCCATCATCATCAATGATTAAGCCATTTTTTGTTGAAAAAGCAGATGCGACATCGCTCATCAATTCGACATCAAGAAGGTTGTTTTCTTCATCTATAAGTGGCATACAATCACAATGGGTAACCGCTTAAGTTGTCTTCATTGAAACAGTATCGAATTACATGGTAATCCGATTTGAAATCTCGAACATCAACCTTGACCTTTGAAGGATCTTCATTTTCTAGAAGAACTCGAGCATAGAATTTTGCTACATCAAGCATCTCATCCTTACCCATACCAACTCTTGTCAATTCTTGTACACCTAGCCTGAGTCCTGAAGGAGACATTGCTTTAGTGTCACCTGGGAGCATATTCATGTTTGTGATTATGCCCGCTTGCTCTAGCAAATCAGCAGCTTTCGCACCTGCACCTGAATCCAAATCCCCGTGCCTCGTCAAGACTTGGTGCGATGCTGTGTAACCTCTAGATTCAGCTAGTACGTCGAATCCCTCTGCTGCAAGAGCAGCAGCAAATGCCTGTGCATTAGCAACTGTATTCCTTGACAATTCTTCTCCATATTCGATGAATTCAGACAAAGCAACAACCTTACCTGCAACGTGATGAAGGTGATATGAAGAGCATGTTCCCGGGAAAACAGCATTGTTCAGTTTTCTTTGGAATTTCTCATCTTCGGATGAACTCAAAATGAATCCACCCTGAGGACCTGGGAAAGTTTTGTGCGAAGAGCCAGTCATGATGTCGGCCCCTTCGTGAAGCGGGTCTTGGAAACACCCACCTGCGATCAAACCTAGAACGTGTGCACCGTCATACATCACTGTTGAGCCTACTTCGTGAGCGGCGTCAGCCAACTCTTGAAGTGGTGTTGGAAACAAGAACACCGATTGCCCAAACAGTGCGATAGAAGGTGCGACCTCTCTAATCAAATCCGCTGATGCATCGATATCTGGTTCCATTCTCTCTTCGTCCCAAGGATAAGTTGACAAATTGAGATCACGCAGTCCTACTGCACCCATTCTCGCATGAGAAATATGACCCCCATCAGCGGTAGAAACAGCGGTAATCGAATCACCAGGTTTCGCTAGCGCCTTCAATGCGGCAATGTTCGAAACGGTTCCACTTGTTGACTGGATATTTGCAAATGGCACGTTGAATAGTTTCTTTGCTAAATCAATGCCAAGAGATTCAATGGTGTCGAAGTCTCCACAACCCTGGTAATATCGCTTGTTTGGTAGACCCTCAGCGTACCTTCCGTGAAGATCACTTGTCACTATTTTTTGCACCATTGGTGAAACGATGTTCTCACTAGCAATCATACCCAAACCTTCTCGATATAGGTTGCCGCTATCTTTCACAGCATCTAACACCGTCATAGCATTGGTCAAATTTTCCTCACTCGGAGCCCAGCCACCTTTAGCCTCGGACATGATTATTCCTTAGCAATACGGCCTTTGACACTTTTCAGTGTGAGTTTACCAAAAACCGCTCAGTTTGGCCGACGAGGACCACCGGTCCGTGTAGCTCTAGATTGGCGCTCTGAGCGGATAGTATTGTGTGGAATGCCTTTTCTTTGGAGATTAGTTGACATTATTTCTCTAGGTCTATTTGTTCGACCCATTGGTCTGGCTGCTCGGCCTGATTTCCTTTGAATCATCTGATTACGCCCTCTGTATGCAACCGGGCCGACTAAACGCTCCATAGCGGCCACATCTGCTCCTTCTTCCTTGGGACGTTTTAGCCACCAACCTGGAGAGAGATTACCCATTCTAGCATCTCTTTCTCTTTTCATGGAATTCGCTCTTCGTGCAAGTTTAGGCTTGACCGACCTTTCACTTTCTTTTGAGATAAGGTCCGTCATCCAGCCCGGGAACCCAACATCGTAAACCACGCCGTTGATGGTCAGCAACATACCTGATAACAATAGATGCGTCCCTACGGGAAGTTCTGACCTCTGAAGATTGATTTTGTGACGCTTTACACGTTTAGCGTATGCAACCATTGCTTTTTGGTCACGATGTCTAATCACCTTCATTTGTTGACGGCTGAATCTTCTTGCACTCTGATGTAGGAATATCAGTCCAAACGCGATAGCGATACCTTCGAGCATGCCAATTTCACCTGTTGCATATATTCCTAGAAGGATCCAGATTGGTGTTAGTACACCCCAGTGGAAGATTTTCGTGATTACACTAGAAGTAAATCTAGGAGTCATTTTCCTGTTAACTGCTGCTGCTGCAGTGATGAATACGTTAGCGTTTAGAGCTTCATCAACCCCGCCCTTGACCATCAGAGCAGCGACGGGGTTAACAGGTGCATCGTTTATCCATTTACGAGAGCGTTTGGTGGTTTTCTTGGTTAATGCAACCTCTAAGACGTCATCTTCATCATCAGATTTTGGACGACCTAGAATATTAGCGAGTGCCTTTACTCTTGGGTCATGTGGGTCTGATTCCTCTAATTCTGTGAGAACACTCAATGCGCTGTGCCATTCTCCTTTGTCAATCAGACAAAGGGCTGCAGCAATCCTCGGAAGAGCCCTTGTCGGATTCTCTCTAACTAATCTAAGAGATATATCCAGTGCTTCCTTATGCATATTTTGTGCTCTCAGCAAAGCAACGTGAGTTATCCTAGCAGTTATTGAAATGTTATCCTTGTGCATTATACTATCAGCTGGTTGTGGACTCCAAGAACGCAGCATTTTCATCAAATCATTCAGGTGGTCAATACAAGGGTTATTTTCCCAATCCCACAGATCATCCTCGTCAACCGAGCCATTGTATGGGTCAAACCATTCACAAATGAATGCCAACAACTCCGGCTCATCATAACCTTCAGGTTGTTGTAAATTGTGAAGTGCCTCTCTTGCTGCATCAAGTCTTCTACAGGCAATATGTCCTGAAGCTATAATCATCCTCGCTTCATCATCGTCTCCCCCAGACTGTGCAAGCACTTTCTTTGCTTCTTCTATCGCTGTTGGCCACAAACCTCGTAATGCCATTTCAACCATTCTAGCACGGCTTTTTGCTAATCGCACGATAGCTTCATCCTCACCTACGGACCGATTTTGGAATCTAACTAGGGCATCAATGTCATTATTTTGAGCGGATTCTTCGACCAAATCGAACATCCAATTGCCACCACCGCTCATGATTACACCCTCACGCCTCTGGTCTGGATTCAAATCGAATTTCAAGTTTCGAAGAGGGTTGAACTTAGAGATCGATAGTACCCATGTAAGAAGGAAAATAGTTTGACCAACAGCGATGAATATCCATGTAACTAATAATCGATATTCCTCGTCAAAACCTCGACCTTCAAACCATTCGATGAACGGCATTAAATCGCCAAATTCCTTGTAACACACCAAAATCAACAGTAAAGCAGTATATCCGCTAAACCCAGCGAATGCGAAATATAGTACACGGGCTTGTGCTTTGTCTTCTGACCGAATTTCTCTCGGCGTTGCAAGTAATACGCCACCCAATCCTCCGAAAGCTTGACCCCCAAGGAACAGGTTTCTAATCAGTTCAAAAATGAACGCTAAACCTACGATAGCGATATTCAAAGAGAGATAGGCGGCAAGAACTTCGGGTAAACTCTTCAATGCCTCCCATTCTGCTAATAGCGGGTTTTCTTGAATTTGCAAATACACTTGATGACCAAGGATTCCACCATAATTTAGAATTTCTTCAGAATTTGCTGGATCGTTGATCATAACCAATGCAACAGTTACAATACCGTTGATTGCAGTTATTGGCATAGTGATTAGGAATAACATTAGGATAAATGCGAATGATCTTCCAACGAATCCTAACTTTTTGGCATCGATTGGATTTGGCCTACCTAGCCACGTTCTGAACTTTCCAACCATTAGCATGTTCCAAGATGCACCCATAATTCGTCCATATGCTAGTATTGTAGGGCCCATGAAAACTAAACCTGCAATTGCCAAAGCAAGCGGTTTTTGCGATTCGTCAATTCTCGGAAGCAGGAGCAAGTATGTTCCGAAAGAGGCTGCCAATAGACCGATAAATGTGCCAGTTCTCCTGAAAAATAATTTTACAAATTTATTTTTTGTAACTCCTATTCTTTTCCCAACTAATTGACCATTGAGTGATTCCCAAGGAGAAATTAAGATTGGAATTAAAACCAAAATACCCATGAGTAAAAGGTTTGGAAGATAGTAGACCTGTGCATCGAAAATTAACTCGGAAATGAGCAGTAAAACGCCAGTCATTGCCATCATGTACAATGCAATACCAAATCCAACGTTTGGTAGGCTGAGTAATTTTTTGACACCACCGCGTCCTTTTGTTAAACTATGAACCTCATATAGACCATCATCTATCTCGAAACCAACCTGTAGCCCAGATAACTGGGTTGGAATCATCCACTTCCACAAAACGAGGGCCGTCGCTAAGGCAACCAGGAAAGGAATTGCGTGTTCGATTGAGAGGTCTGCAGGGTTCTCTACGGTACCAGCACTTGCCACGGGCAGCAAAACCACTGACAAAATAATGCCTATCAGGTATGCCCTCATCGAACGAGCCTAGTGAAAGGGCTTCATGACTTCTTCGCCGTCCGGTGGCGAGTTAAGAAAGAATCAATCCTGTCGAATGCTATGTTCAAAGTGTCTTCATCAGCAAGGTAAACAAGACGAAAATGACCTAGCCCTTTTTCCGGTGAGAAGCCACTTCCATGGACGACCAGCACATACTCCTCATGCAACAAATCGAGAACAAACTGTTTGTCATCACTAGCCCATTTTTCATCTGTTAAACGAACGAACATGTAGAATGCTCCACCTGGTTTTTCAACTTCAATGCCATTGATTTTTTCGATTCTATCTAGACAAAGTTGCCTTCTATTCTTAACCCTCTGACAATATTCAGCCATCCAGGTGCGATCACCTTCCAAACCTGCGATGTAACCTAACTGCGCAGGTGTGCTAGCGCACAATCGTGACCTAAGTAATCGCTCAATTCCATCCCTCACATCTGTCATGGATGTAACAGGGTCATGAATTGCCATATACCCAATTCTCCATCCTGGAGCATAGTATACTTTGGAGACACCATTTAGAGAAAAGACTGGAACACTATCTGACCGTGATGCTACGGATACATGCTCGCCGGTAAAGTCCAGACCATCGTATATTTCATCCGCGACTATCATGCAGTTTGGCCACTTTTTGGCAATGTTGAGGAGCTTGTCGATTTCCTCTGTGCTTGCTACATTTCCGGTTGGATTATTCGGATTTATGAGAACTAAAAGACGAACATCAGAATCCATCTTGCTCTCTATGTCATCCAAGTCAATAGACCAACCATCATCTGATTTCAATGAATATTCGATAGTTGTTGCACCATACATTTGCGGGTAAGCCATGTACGGTGGGTAATGAGGACCAGGTGCTAGAACTTTGGAGCCTTCCTCTAGAGTTGCTGCAAATATTATTTGCAAAGCCTCCGTTACCCCATGGCAGACATAAACATCATTTTCAGAGCAATCCCAACCTTTCCTTGTTTCATCCGCAGCAATGGCTTTTCTTAGTCTAGGAAGGCCGTATGAAGGAGAGTAACCATTGTTTCCTGACTCAAGACCATCTACATATGCATCAACCATATGCTTTGGAGTTGGCAGTCCAGGGTATGCTATTGGATCACCGATGTTTAATTTGATTATATTGTGGCCCTCAGACTCTAATTTTGTAGCAGGTACAACTACATCTCTAATCGCATACTCAATAGTGGACGCGCGATTAGATACAGGTATCATTCGATTCCACCCATTCTACAAATTTCTTCGTACTGTTCCTTCGAAACTGGTTGTACAGAGAGCCTCTGACCCTTCTGAACAAGTGGCATACCTTCGAGAGCTGGGTTTGCCTTGATGTCTACAAGGCTCACCTTTTCCATTTCCTGAACTGCTTCAATATCAACCATTATCCAGCGTGGATTCTCGGGTGATGATTTCTCGTCGTAGTACTTGCTCTCAGGGTCCCATGAGGTATGGTCTGGATAGCCCTCCCTCGAAACTCTAGCAATTCCTGCAACGTGTGGTGGTTTCGTATTCGAGTGGTAAAACAATACCATATCGCCCAACTTTAGATCATCACGCATCATGTTTCGAGCTTGATAGTTCCTTACTCCATCCCAGTGCGTAGAACCGTCTTCAACCAATTGCGAAAATGGGTAGACATGAGGCTCGGACTTCATCAACCAGTACCTGACCATGCCTATCCGTTAAGGCGGCAAGACTTAGATTTCACCATGCGTCACCATGGTCAGGAATTAGTGCAGCATCTACGACGTCTATGTCTCCTCTAGATGCAACTTGACCCAGTCCAAGTTTTCTTGCCATGGAATTTGCTCCGCCAGTTGAACCAATACCAAGTTCATCTAACAATACGAATATCGCAGGTAATAGAATCAATGCACTTGCTGCTGCAATCCATAGTAGGATAATGATGACAGTGATGAATGGCTTAATTTCAGGGATTGGAATCTGATAGGCAGTAACCATACCCAACGTTGTCACAGTTGCAGCTTCAAATAACGACATTCCAGTACTCACAGTCGATGTCCGTATCGCTTCAATTCCACCGCCCAACTCACGTATACGGTTTGCTATGTGAATCGAGAAGTCAACTCCTACACCAACTAAGATTGAACCTATCATGACTGTTACTAGAGATAATGAAACATCCATCTGCCACATTACGAGCCATTGAAGCGCTACTGTTGCAATAACAGGAGCTGTTGTCCAGAATGAGAATCTAATGTCCTTGAAAACAATTGCAAGAGTCATTAGAGTAAGGGCAACAGCGAAACCAAGCGACGACCATTGGCTGCCAACAATCAATTCATTGACTGCAATTGCTGTTGCCGCGACTCCAGTGAGATCTCCTGCGTAAATGTCTCCTTCGTAGTCTCTTGATGTGTATTCGTTGACTTGAGCTACTGCCTCAGCGGTCTCTGCGACTGGAACGAACGGCATATCAACGTAAATCAGGTTTCGACTGTAATCATCAGAGATGAATAATCCTCGAGTCTCGTCTGTAAGACTTGAGTAGAAAACATCGAGGAGGAAGCCTTCAGCTCTTACATTCTCGGTACCGTTTGCTCTGGGAGCCGTCAGGATTTCCCAGAAAGTCACGTCTTCGTTGTATTGACGGTTTAGATATGGCTCTAAGGCATCTTTCAAGTCCTCTGGAACCAACGGGTTATCAGTCAAATTCCAAAGTGGAGTTCCGCTAACATTAGCGCCCAAACCCACCGATTTCATTAAGAAAACAATGCTAACAGCATTAGTTTGTTCAATTGTATTCAATTTATCCTCAAGGGCAGATATACCAAGCAATTTCTCAACCGGTTCACCTTCCGTCGGATCGGCATCACCTGAGATGTCGCCCTCAATCAATATCATTCCAACTTGACCTGCATTGAAATCTTTAGAGTACTCCTTCATTGTAACTACAGATGCTTCATCTTCGGGAGCCATACCGAGTAAGTCGATATTTTCCTCAACGTTACCTTGGCCCCAGAATCCTGAAATAAATATCATCACCATAAAGATTGCAATTACGCCTTTGGACCACTTAATTGGAACTTGGACTACCTTTTCGAAAACGGGGAGGGGCGGATGCTTTGGTTTACGTAAATCTAGCAATAGAGTCAAGTTGGGAACCATAGTCATTGTCAAGAAATAAACAATTACAATGCCGCCCGAAAGAGCGATCCCCACTGTTTCAATTGGCTTCATTGGCGTAAATGTAAGTGAAATGAAACCAATAACTGTAGTCACAGCAGACAGGAATACAGCTCTACCGGTAGAGGCAAGTGATTGACGTATTTTTTCGTCCTTTGTTCCCGTCTCTTCAGCATACCTATTTGTTATGTGCAAACCGTAAGAGACCCCTAGAGCTAGCAAAATTGGACCGACGATGATAACCGTCATCGTGACCTCATATCCAGTATACCCCATTATGCCAAGAGTCCAGAAAACTGAACATAGGGTTGGCAAACCCGCAATCACGACAACTTTGAATCCTTGAAGAGGCCTCCAAGTACCAGTTTGCAATACATCAGAGTGGAATACGAATAATCCCAAAGCAACGAGTACGATTGCTAGGGGGAAGATTTGCCAGAACAATTTGAAAGAGAACTCAGTAACTGCGTTCGTAATCGGAACAGGTCCTGTCAGAGTCATCGAAATGCCCAAATCTTCCCAGTCACAAAGGTCTGCACCAACAGGGGCTCCATTTTGGTCATATTCACATGGTCTTTTTTCCTTGGAGATATTATCCAAAATTTCCTGTGTTTTGTCAATTACTTCCTTAGCTGTTTTTGTTTCATCAACTGCAATGATGATAACAGCCTTGTCTAGGAAACCATCGCCATCAGTATCTCTAGCCATCTTATCTAGACCAGGGGATGGAGTTCCGTCATCTTCATACATCTCGTTCACGATTGTATCGATGGTAGTTTGAGATGGTATGCTGTAATTACCCCAGATGGGGTCGCCAATATCTAACAAATTTTTCACTAAATCGCCTGCAGTTTGACCGATAC
>WTIV01000068.1 GCA_011525095.1 Methanobacteriota archaeon | reverse complement strand
GTGTCACTTTCTGTGCGTCCATCAGAAATTGACAAATTATCATTCACAATTTGTTCCTTTGAATGTGCCACTGTAAGTGGTTCAACCCATAGCAGAGGTCCTCCACTTTCCCTCTCAATATTTACGATTAACTCCCAATGAACTCTGACTAAGTCACCATAAACTGTTCCAGGCCATTCACCATCCGGTTTTTCAAGGTCAAACTGTCCTCCCTCTAGCCCGATATCACACTGCTTACTAGAACTCATGATGCGCATAGGTCTGAGGAAAACTCCTCCTGGCGCATCGTGTCTCTCCATAGGAGCGTCCTCGCCCATGCCAGTCCCATCATCCAACCCTTTTTCCCAATGGTGTGGAAGTGCCGTTGTTAATCCGGGTGGAGGTTGACCGTTAGGGTCTCTGTTCAGAGCTGCAAACACCTTATGTCTCGCAGGCGGTAAAATTCCTACTCTCCAAGACAATTTCATTGAAATCCAGTCATCTTTTGGTTCAGAGATTCTAATTTCCCCTTTCAGATTAGATCCGTTCTCAGTCTTGACGAAATCGAATTTTGGTTTTGGCGGCGGATTTGCTAGGAACTTCTTTTGTCTATTCAAATCCCCCAAGTTAGCGGTAACTCTCAAAGCGATTGGAGCAATCATCAATGGTACAACAACCACAGCGAGAATTGGGTAATCGAGTAAACCCAGCCTAACTTTACCAGTTCCAAAAGTCGGAATTCCAATGGATGATTGCAGTGGGGTACTGAAAAGGTAGAATAAGCAAAATAGCAGGATTATTACTACGTAATTTATGAAAATTCTTGCCTTTGCGTGAATTGGGTGAGGTAATAGATACCACCCAGTCCTTTGTTTTTCGATTATCTGGGGGACATTGCCATGGTATTCTGTGTCTACCTCATATTCTCCATTGATTGTCCTCTCTACGAACCAAGAGTCTTCTTTCCCAAGGATAAACGGTGGAACAACTGATCCATCAAGTTCGAACGTTTTTTCGACAATAGGAATCATTTCCGCATTAAGTTTGGAGGACTCGAATGGAGGATACCTAATTCGATGCTTAACCTCTACCACGAATCTCACCTATGCAAACAATAATTTGAAACCTGCCTTTACCGCTAGTTTTCTAAATTCAGGAACTTTTCTCATCAGAGTCATACCCAGTGGCACAGGGTGTTCTATGTCTCCTTCTTTGTTGATTAATTCGAGTATTTCTGGCCGGTTAAACATCTTGAAATGAGAATCTAATTCCTCATCTGTTGGAATTGTGACAAGTAAGTCACGCAACGCCATTGCCCTATCCTGTTCCCTTCTGAAAGATTTGAAGGATTTACAGATTGAAGATAGGTGAGATGCGTCGAGTTTGTCTTTTTGTATTGCGATGCTAAGTTTTTCCACGATTGCCTCAACTTGCCTAAAGCCAGGACCGATCCCTCCGCCTGTAGTAGGTTTAGCCATGCCTGCAGCATCCCCAATAACCATTACACGATCCTTGAATGGTTTCTTGATTGTACCACAAGGAACTGGGCCGCAATACCTTGCAATTTCCTTCATACCGGAGAATCTCTTTTTCCAAAGCGGGTGAGATATCAGAGCATCGTAATAATGTTCCACACTTTTGCCTTCCAAATCTTGTGCCCTACCCCAGAGCCCTATCCTGTGTGTGTTATCACCACACGGAATGACCCAAGCAAATAATCCGGGAGCAATATCTTTTCCAGTATACATTTCCAACCAGTTGTCTTTACCGCTTAATCCGCTAACATCGGCTTGGAAACCAACCATCATTTCTTTTGGCCTACCCATTCTGAAGTATCTTCTAGTCCAAGAGTGTGCTCCATCAGCACCAACAAGTAGTTTGCAACTAACTTCGGTAATTTCTCCCTCCCTTTCAATAACTAGGTTTACACCATCTTTTGTTACTTCAGCACTAGTTGGTCTTGATAGCAACCAGAGGTGTGCGCCTTTTTCCATTGCCTGAGCAACCACGCCCTGGTCGAATTTTTTTCTGCACACTACATGAGTTCTAACCCTTCCATCTTTGCCGACGGGAACCATAATTCCAGATGGTGAATGGATTAGGGCACCATCGACATTTTGCAAAATAGTATCTTCGAGTCCGACCATTTCCATCGCTGGTGGATTTACCAACCCTGCACATTGGAATGGACGTCCGATTTCAGCATGCTCTTCTATCATCAGAGTTGATATTCCCCGAGCACTCAGTTCTGTTGCCAATCTGCCGCCGACAGGGCCGGCTCCGATAATAACAACATCGTACATTGTTATACTCTGTAACAATCAATCATGTCAAGGTTGTGCCACTTCACTTCTTTGCAAAGCGATATCCTATCTTTCCATCTTTCTTCATGTACAGTATTGCTGTGAAAGGTTTTCCAGCTTTGGAGATGAAATCATCGAAAGGACCAACCTTGCCTTTTTCGACGAGTTCCTTTGCTTCCTCTCTAGTAATTGTCCTCTTGCTGACTTCTCTCAGGAATGAAATTTTGCAGCCTTCTGAGTTTTCTTCCGCTTGTAGTGTGTTTCTGTTTCAATAATTCCAACATTTGTCTTTGGACAAATAGCAAGCAATCCTTCGACAACAGGGAATTTCTTTGCGTCTGCTGGAGGTGCTCGAGGTGGGAATTCAAATCCAACCTTGTTCGCTTCAAGAACTAGGTAAGCAGGGAATGGCTTACCTCTTCGGGAGGTGAAATCCTCAATCAAGTCTGATTTGCCTTCAGTTAGGATTTTCTTTGCTTCATCAACTGAGA
>WTIV01000148.1 GCA_011525095.1 Methanobacteriota archaeon | reverse complement strand
GATTTGATTCCAGACACTGGAGCGGGTTCAGTATCTATTCCTGTTTACGTATCTGCTCAATCAGCCGGAATTGTTGTTCTAGAAAGATTCAGTGTCACTTACTCAATCAACACGGTAAATCTTGACATCAACATACCAGAAGGTGAGATTCTTCATGAGAGAACCGAACCATATGAGGTCGTCACAAGACACATCGTTGGAGATGGTGCAAATAATTACATTCAGTCTGCAACCCTATCCTTCCTTGCGTCTCCATCATCTAGTGCTCCAACTTTGGAGTGGCAAGACGGAGATATCTTCCCGTCTCCAAACGACCCGGATGACTGGATTGAGATCGACCAATCATCTTGGTCAGTTTTGAACAATGGTATTCTCGAAATCCATTGGTTGTTTTATGTAACGTCTAACTTCCCTGATCAAGAAAATGTCAGATTTGTGACAAGTTGTACCGATACAACCGGCAGCAACGGTTTCTCACCAACCCCTCTATCCAGCACTTCTGGTCTTAGAGTAAACAATTCATTTGGATTGGGCTGGTTGAATGTCCGAGACAACTTTGGAGAGGTAACCTCCGATGATTTAGAGGATGGAAGTTGGGTTGCAGCAGGGGAAACTCTGCACTTCCAGGGAGCAATGTGGTTTGCAGATTCAACAGATGCGCCTAAGGACAATGCATTCGATGTTAGAATTGCGATGAACGGTTTCGTTGACGCTGCATGGAGAGACACATCCAACATAAATGGGTCATTCTTCATCTCAATCGATATGCCAGATATTGATGTTGAGAGCGGTTTGACTTACGAAATTCAAACTTACAATGAAAGGGATGCCACCAAGGTACTGGCACCCAATTCAGACTGGATGAGAACATACAAGGTTGATGCAACTCATCCTGAGGCATTGATGACTGCTCCTGAGGACGATGCATACGAAGCAGCAGATGAAGCTCAAGAAATCAGCATCTTACTTTCCGACGCTGTTGGTGACCCGACCGATTTGAGTTTGTACTACTGGGTTGAGGCAGACCATGACCTAAATCGTAACGGCGAGGCAGACCCTAGTGAGTATGCTCACAAAGTAGTGACAAACAACACAGAAGCAGATCACAAGGTATTCACCACGACCATAGACCACTCAAGAAATCCAAATATGGGTAGGGTTTCTTACTATTGGGATGGTGGTGACAATGCAGGGAATCCGCTTCATTACAGTACAGTTATCGATGACCAAGAATACATTTGGGAAAGCGGTCCTGGCTTCAACGCAGACGATGCAACGTTCAGAACACGCAAGGACTCATCGGCAATTTTCACTGGACTAGATTGGGTTGGACATAACGACGGAGCTCCTATCTTCGCAGGGACTGAACAAACAATCTCTCTAGGATTGATCGATGCTAACACCGTAATTGATTTCGAATACATCGATTTAGTATTCGACTTTGAAGGCCCGGACAGCGAAGTTGACCAGCAAAGGATATCTTACTATGGAGTGACAGATATGTTCGCTAGTAACTCAGATTTTATCTCGCTAGCATCATCATCAAGCATGGTTCAAACCACAAATGATTCTGGAATGCCGCTGATATTGATTGATTTCGACTTCACAATGGGTTGGGATTGGCCCGATGAGGAAATATCTGACCTAGCATTAGAATACAAGGAAAGAGGTTCTGAGTTCCCCACAAGACACATTATTTCAGAACATACATTCACTGTAGAAAACGACCTGGTATTGGATGCTTCAACATTCTTGGTTGAAGATATTAGCGAGCCAAGGACAGGACTTGTTGCCGATGGAAGCAGAGTAAGAAACGATGACAGACTAGAATTTACAGGTCGCGTTGTATACGAAGGGAGCAATGTTCCAGCGCCGAATGATGCATCTATCGTGATAGAAGTATTCGACGGTCAGAGCATATGGTCAGATGGTTCGCTATCCGATTTGGGAGAGTACTCTGTTGAAGTTCCACTCTCGCATGCAGAATCATTGCGTTCCTCGCCTACCCGTACATGTTTGATTTCGATTGGTGGAATTCCTGGAACGGGCGAAGATATGACCGGACAAACCGTTTCTACTACTCTCAGAGTTGTAGTTGATGATACGGCACCTAGAGTTGTTAGCAGGGTAGCTCCAATCAATGTCATCGACATCTCAGCGACAACTGACCTAACAAAAGTTCCTGTGGAATTCTTTGGTACAGAAGACGCCGACATGACCGGCTCGCAGCAAAGCGTACACTGGGTCATGCGTGACTCTAGTAGAACTCTAACATTAGGTGCAGGACAATCCATTCTTGGAATGCAGCAAGATGGACAGAGTGTGATTTGGACAGGTACTGTCGACTTGACAGACGATGGAAGAATCACTCCTCGTGAGGGTGATTGGGTTGGATTCTATCTTACTGGATATGACTCTGCAGGAAATGAATTCCCAGTTGTTTCGAACTCTGAGGCAAGCCCAATCGCAGAGATTGCTGCAGATGATACAGACTTTGAGAGGCAATGGGTGAGACTAGGTGCAGTAGGACCACAATTGAAGATTGGCTCAGTCCAATTATCTGATGACCACGTCGCACCAGGTCAAGAAATAGAAATTACAGCGGACGTTTTGAACGTTGGAGGAGAAACCAACTTCCAGTTCAAGGTTGCATTCTATGCTGGGGACGCTATAGTGCCGTTCGACTCTGTCACATTGAATAACATCGATGCAAATCAAAAGATTCCAGTTTCAGTCAAGTGGAATGCCAAGGAAGGAATAGACCGAATCCGAGTGGTTGTAGACCCTGATGATGTCATTGTAGAAGTTAATGATGATGATAATACGGCTGAACACAAAGTCGAGATTGTTTACGTTTCTTACATGGGTTGGTTTGACTCAATTCGAGAGCAACCTCTGATTTGGCTGTTCTCTATCCTATCGATAATAGTCTTAGTTGCTATAGGAATCACAGCAAATAGAACTGCTATCTCTCATGGTGACGAAGCTCTCTTCAATGAAGAGTGGGAAGAAGAGGAAGACTGGGAAGAGGACGACGACGAAGAATACGAAGATGATGACGACGATTACGACGAGGATTACTGAACCTCAAATCGTTGCACTCTTGAACCAGTGACTTCGCCCCACAAACATGGCCGAAGGCGTCTTCTCAAAACTCGACGAGAGTTTGCGGAAGGCTCTTGACGAACGTGGATGGACTCCAACACCAGTACAGCAGGTCACTCAGGATGAGATATCTGCGGGTGGAGATAGGCTAATCGTTGCCCCGACCGGTTCTGGAAAAACCATGGCTGCTATGCTGCCACTTCTAGACCGCAGCCTCAAAAATGAATGGCAAGGGATGTCAATACTCTACATAACACCATTGCGGGCACTGAATCGCGACGTGGACAGAAGACTAGAGGAAATAACCAATGCAATTGGAATGCGCTTGGGTCTCAGACACGGTGACACCACTCAATCAGAGAGGAGTAAGCAAGTAAGAAATCCTCCAAACGTAATGATTACTACACCTGAGACATTTCAGTTAATGTTCACTGGCTCCAAACTCAGGGAATTGCTGAAATCAGTACAAGCGGTAGTAATTGATGAGTTGCACGAAATCGCTGACGGTGAAAGAGGATGGCAACTTTCGGTTGGATTATCTCGTCTTGAGTCATTCATTGGAAGGAAGGTTCAGAAAATCGGATTGTCTGCAACTGTAGGTAATCCTGAGCAAGTTGCAAAATGGTTATCCAAGGATGCTGAAGCAATAAACGCAATAGCACCACGCTCAACTGAATTATCAGTCGATGCAATCATTCAGATGCCTGAAGACGAGGTTGGTTCACTTGAATTGGCGATTTCTCCACGAGCTCACGCTACCTTGCGTGGCCTTGCCGACATCATATCAGAGAACAACCCGTGCCTAGTGTTCGTCAATTCAAGAAATAGTGCGGAAACAGTTTCACAACGCCTAACAGCCATAGCACCAGACCTCTCAATAGGAGTTCATCATGGTTCGCTTGCAAAGGAAACTCGAACTCAGATGGAGAATGACCTAAGGAAAGGAAATTTGCAAGGGTTGGTATGTACTTCCAGTCTTGAACTAGGAATTGATGTTGGTAGTGTTAGTCACATAGTACAGATCCGCTCTCCTCGTTCCGTTGACCGAATGCTGCAGAGGGTGGGAAGAGCAGACCACAGGCTTGGGGGAATTGGTCGCGGTAATTTACTCTCTTGGGAAAGTGATGACCTCTTCGAATCAGCAGTAATTGCGAGAAAAGCCATTGCAGGAGAGATAGAACCGGTTGAATGGAGAGATAGACCGTTATCGGTTGCCGCTAACCAGATTGTGATGATGGTCCATAGCCATGGAGCATTACCGATTGATGAAATAACTGAGGCGATTGCTGGTGCATGTCAATTTGAGGATTGGTCTCGCAGTGATACTATTGCGATAGGTAAAATCCTTGCAGACAGATGGGTCATTAGATGTGAAGATGAACCAAGTTCAATTCCATGGTACAGATGGCCTCATGATGTTTGGAAAGAATTGCAGAATTCTAGCAAAAAAGAGTTGCCTGAACAGCCTAAACTTGCATACGATGAAGAGCCAACTGAGGACATTTCAAGATTAAAATTCGAAGTTCCAAAAAAATACGCAAAAGGTTGGCTAAGCCGTTCGGGAAGAACCAGGGAATGGGTTTCAAAACATCTCTCAATGATTCCAGATAAACAATCTTACAGAGTAAGGGATGCTGTAACTCGTCAACCGCTTGGTAACGTTGACGAAGCATTCGTATTGTCTCTAAACGATGGTGGTGAAGAACAAGATGGTAGCCAGAGAAGATTCGTGATGGCGGGACGTACCTGGATTGTAGTCGATGCCGATCCAGAGCAAAGCGAATTGCTCGTAGCGCCAGTTTCAGACCAAGGGCATGCGCCTCAGTGGGTTGGGGAGTTACCGCCAACCCCTGCTGATGTTGCGAGGGAAGCGGGGCGTTTACGCAGGCTTTTCGCAATTGACTTGGGTCTAATCGAGGATGAAACGGTTAGCCAAATCGATCCAGCAGAGTTGTTGAAAGGGAATTCAAAATTAGATGATTACCCGCTTAATGGGGAAGCAAAGGGAATGCTAGCAGACATTATCAGCAACCATTTCTCTTCGGCTCAAATGATTCCTAGCGATCGACTAATCACAATCGAAGATAGAAGTGAAGCAATCGTGATAAATTCCTGTCAAGGTAATCGAATCAATGAAGCCCTAGGGCACTATCTGCTAGCCATGGCTAGCACACGCTCTGGTAAATGGGGTAGACTGATTGTAGAGCCATGTAGAATCTCACTTCAAGTGGGTGGTGTAACTCCTCGAGAGGTTATTGAATGGTTATGTGAAACACCTCCAGAAGCTTTGGAGGGCGTCCTTTCAGTAACTCTTCCTAATTCACGCGAGGTCAGGTGGAGATTCGCTCAGATCGCAAAAATATTCGGTATTTTACGCCATGGAGTAGACCCAAGAAAAATCAACATTCAGGCCCTTTTGAAGAAATATCGAGGCACTCCAGTTATGGTAGAGGTACTCTCGAAATTATTCCATGAAAGAATGGATGTAAGCGGTGCCAGTGATGTGATGCGAGCGATTCAATCCGGATTAATCGGGTTGGAAGTTACAGCTATGGGTCCATTGGGGATATCAAGCAGGTCTGAGAAGGATTTGCTTCTTCCAAATTTTGACAACCAACAAGTGAGAGCCAGATTAGAAGGGAGATTGATGAATGAAAGGGCGGTTTTGTGCTGTCTAAGGTGTCAATCAATCCGCAGATTTAGGGTTGCGAGATATCCCGAGATTTCAGATGCTAAACATTGTCTCAAGTGCAAAGGACAAATGCTGGCGTGTGCGCGAGAAGGTCTCGAAAAACAGTTGATTGAATGGGTAAAGTCCGATGAAGAGAAAACTAGAGACCGCATGATGAAGAATGCACAAGCGGTTGCAAACCGTGGGATGGATGCAATTCTTGCACTAATGGGTAGAGGTGTAGGTGAAGCAACTTGTCAGCGCCTCATGCGCAAGGTGCAGAGAGGCGACAGAGACGCCCTATTGGAAGCAATTCATTATGCTGAGATAGAATATGCAAGAACCAGACGATTCTGGGGTTAATCTCCCTCGATTTCCATGAGGTTAACCCTTTCAACGGCTTCTACAACGTCACCTTCTTCCCACCAATCTACTGCGATAAAGGTCGGTCGCTTGCCGTGTAAATCGATACACTCAATCGCTCTCTCAATCATGAAATCAACGTCATTTGCTTCTCCTGCTCTGTTTGGGTCTGAAAGACCGGCTTGATTTTTCAACCAGTTATTCATGTGGAATACAGGTTGATTTACGTCCCCTCTAAGTTTCTCGCAGTCCATTGATGATGTGTCATCATCTGCGTAGTTTGTAGTCCAACTATGGGTAAGGAAGTCATGGAAATATGGGTGACTGGAATCAGCAGATTGCTCCCAAAATACGACCAACCTCTTGCCCATGTTTATCATTTCAATTAGCGTAGGCCATTCTGTATTCTTTTCATGAATATACATCATATCTGATAGACCAACATCATCGAATATTTCTTTGAGATGGTCGGGCTCTACATAGTTCTCTATCAGCAGAGTAACGATATCCCTGTCTTCACTGTTCATTTCCGATTCTAATTTGCTGAGCCAATTCCACGGGTCTACCGCCCCGTACGTGCACGGAGAGAAGCCCCTGTCTGAGTCTCCATGACAAAATCTGACGTTAGAAGCGCTTTGGTCAGCAGTTGTCAAATAATGAGTATCTAGCATGAAGGCTCTCATTCCAGCATTCCACTGTGCTTGAAAACCTGTTCTATGATTGCTGGCAGGATAGTAGATATTGTCTTCATGAGTAGAATAGGAGTTGTGAGTTTCAGGGAAAGTCACACTGTCGTATGTCCTGTGACATAAAATAACCAATCCATTGCAAGGAATAGTTTCCATGAATTCACACGTTCCGTCATCTTCAGTCGCATTGGAGTCATAGTTCATCGCTGATTCATCAGTGCAACCCATAACGGGTTCTGGCTCTGGTTCATTTTCTTCATATTCACATGAACCATCGTCTTCTGTTGCTTGAGAATCGTAATTTTCAGCCTTTGAGTCAGTGCACCCAAAAACCGGTTCGATTATCTCTGAATTCTCTTCTGAATTCTCTTCATTCAAATCATCAAGGTATGTACAACCTGGTATGAGAAGCAAAACTACGGCAATTAGCACCCGTATGTTCTGCATGTGCGGAAGAGAATGCTTGAAGATTTCAAACCACCGACTAAAATCGTGGGTCTTTGGGCCCATCTGTCCTTTGGATGTTAACTCCATGGTTCTCTAGATAACCAATTCCGTTTTCTCCGCCAAAACCTCCGTCTACGATTATGACCTTTCCAATTCCAGCATGGTGAATTAGTTTGGCACACATCATGCATGGCTCTCCTGTAACTAGCAGCCATGCATCTTTGGTAGGAACGCCGTTAGCAGCGGCATTGCATATGAGGTTCATTTCAGCGTGATGGCATCCGATTTCAACCCTGGTCCCTGACTTTACATTCATTGTGTCTCTTAGACATTCGTCACCGCCACACAACTCTCCTCCTCCGCGGGGGCCTCCATTGTAGCCATCCATCAAGACAACGTTTCTATCTGGGTCAACAAGCAGTGCTCCGAACTTACGCCTTGGGCAGTTACTTGCTTTTGCAAGGGCAAGACATTGTTCGATTCTAATTTCTAGATGCTTGTCCTTCATCGGTTATCCCAGCCCTCTCCCATTCATCAAAGTATGTCGGCATTTTCACCAAGGTATTCTAGAATATTTCCACACAGATATAGGGAACCAATTACCAAAACAAGGTCCACCTCTTCACTGAATGATTGTAATGCTTTGACCGGGTTAGAGATGTGCTCCAAGCCCGCTATTGGCTCTTTTACTCCAGGATAGCGACCGTTTTGTGGTTCAGTCGTAATGATTTCAAGCGGTGGATTATTCATTATCAAATCGAATAGAGGTTGTAAGAAATCAGTCATGTGCTGTTGAGGTGAGCATCCGAAAAGCAAAGACCACTTTTGTGGTAAAACTGATGCAATTTCAGGCACAACTCTTTCCATGCCGCTTGGATTGTGTGCAGCTTCAAGTAGGTAATTTTGCTTGCCGGGGATGTATTGCATTCTCGCAGGCCATCGAATTGGTCTTCTAACAAATGAATAACCGATCATTGAACAAAGCATCTCTGCAAGATCTGCAGCTTCGTCCATGAATGTTGATTTTTCAGGGGTGTAAAATCTAGCGCTAATCGCTTCATCTCTCATCGCATTGCGAACCTTAGCACTCCCAGGGTCACGAATAAGCATCGGTACACCTGGTCGCCAAATCGCAGCCTTCTCTTTAGCAATCGCCTCGATGGTATCTCCGAGAATGTCACTATGTTCGAGGCTAACTGATGTAACTAAACAGCCAACTACGTCAGCAGATCTAGTCGCATCAAGGCGTCCACCGAGTCCAGTTTCTAATACCATGATTGAAACTCCAGCATCCCGACAAGCAAGTAGAGCGACGAGGTATGTTATTTCGAAGAATGTCAATTCTTGATTTAAGTCTCTGACCGTATTGAGCGCTTTATCAAACTGGTCTGCAGAAACCGATTTCCCATCAACTCTGACTCTTTCCTCAATACTGATTAGATGTGGAGATGAAAATAGGCCAACTCGATAACCTGCCCTTACCAAACCGGCAACCAAGTGGGCGCAAGCACTTCCTTTACCGTTGGAGCCTGCAACGTGAATACAATCCATATCTCTATCTGGCCTTCCAAGGGCTTTCAGTGCTGCTTTTACCCTCGATAATCCAAGTGACATTCCCTTGGATTTTGAGGCGTAAAGCCACTCTCTAGCACCACTTTCTGTCATTGGCCCCGTAGGGGCCAGTATATCCAATGATTAGAAAACCACCCTCATTCTCCGCACTAGCATGGGAGAGTCTGCATCAACCGACCATGTCAAGCGCGTCGAACGTGAATTGGCAAAGGAAGACAGTCTTCTTGCAAACATGATTCAACAAGCTCCAGGCATGCTTGGAATGGCGTTTATGTTCATTATTACTATCCTGTTGGGTATTTGGCTACAGCCATGGTTTGATGCTGCAGGATTGCAAGCTTTCGGCGAGTCTGGGTCGACCGAGGTTCGATGGATTGCGCTCGAATTGATTGCAATTTTTGCATTTACTTTCATGATATTGTGGCTTGCTAAGAACCATCTCCAGCACGTCATAAAATACGGCATATTGTTCGTGTTATTCCTTGCACTCTGCTACACAACCGTTCCTGGTGCGCACATCTTACTAGTTCCAGAAATTGAAACTGAAACTTTCGTCTTTACAGAAAATGAAGAAATCAATGAGGAGTTGTACGCAATCACTGAAGATGGTTCGATGTTAACTCATGAGCCAATTTTCAGAGATTCATTCGAAAACCACTCATTCATCGTTTCAAAGCGAGCGATGAATTCTTCCCTGATATGGGATCTAGAGTTGGAATCATTCCCGGGAGTTCCTAACCAGTTTGCAGTATCTGAAGGCGAATTTGGATACACCATCAATAACGACAAGTGGATTTGGACGCTGGACAAGGAAAGCGGTGAAATCTTGAGCAAGTATGCTTGTTTCGATTTGGAAAACTGGGATGGCAACATTACAAATTCTACAGAAATAATCGCAATAGGTCCTTGCATTAGTGCTTTAGAGGTAATCGAAAACCCTAGTGCTGAAACAGGCCAATCTAAAGGAGCACTCTACATAAACACTGCAAAGAACACATTGGTGAGGTCCGAGATTTTTGCCGATTCATACATCGAAACAAATCAGACAGACGAGGACATTGGTATCCATCGTTATATCGCTGAATGGGTCTATCCTCCGATGCAATTGGATGAGAAGAGTTTAGCCAACAAGCAATACGACGCAGACACACTACTGCTCGCTACCTCGGCAGGTGCAGTTATGATCGAGTTAGAAGAAAACTCAGGGACATACATTGGCCCTGGTATTGCACCGGATGATTGGGTAGACGAAGCGAGCGTTGAATGGCTTTTGGTTGCAGAACCAGACAACCCACTGACTGCGTTCAACATAATTCCAAGTCCTTGGGAAGAAACAGAGCTGTTAGCAATGACTGGCTATGAAGACGGCCAGATAGATGCTTGGATTGTCGATGACGATAAGGACGGTAATTTCACAAAGGAATCCAAATTCAAAGGCAGTGATTCTTTCGTTGGCCCAATCTCCTACATTGCTTCGTTCGACATCGACAGTAGTGATGAAAATGAAATATGGATCTCAGATGGCGATGGAATCCATGGTTTATTCTATGAATCATTGATAGAATACGTTACCATAGACAATGAACTGGGCGCAAATTCAGTTTTCTTTGTAGATGGATTTGACGTTACTACGGTCCAACAAGGAAATCCACTATTTGTCAACGAACCCGCACGTTCAATGGTAGTTGATGGCGGAATATTTGACCCAGATACAATGTATAATTCGTATGGTATTCAATTTGATACAACTGCATTCCTGATTGGTGTAGGCCTATCCATTCTTCTGATGACAGCACTCATCATTCGCCCTGAATGGTACATTGTCAACACAGTAGGCGTTCTTGTTGGCGCTGGTGTGATTGTAATGCTTGGAGTGACTTTCGTTCCAACATTGATTGTAATCTTCATGGTACTTGCTGCAATTTACGATGCCTGGGCCGTTTACCGCTCAAAACATATGCTCGACCTTGCAGACACTATGATTGGTTTGAACCTACCAATCCTACTTGTTGCTCCACAGGAGAGTGGCTACTCAATGCTTGATGAGAAGGATTCAATCCGTCCAAGTGATGAGCAAAAAGCAGCCCCTACTCAGGCCAAATCAGTTGATGATAAGCCAAAGCAGGTCGTGAAGAGAAAGAAGCCAAAGGAAGCCATGTTCATGGGTCTTGGCGACGTTATATTCCCTGGAATGTTGGTAATTTCCTGTGTCAACTATATCGGAGATAGTGGCCTAGCAGTCGGTATTTCAGCATTAATTGGCGGATTGGTTGGTTACTTCATTCTGATGACCTATGTTGCATCGGGCAGACCTCAAGCAGGCTTGCCACTACTCAACGGTGGAGCAATTCTCGGTTACATCATTGGTGGCTTGATATTTGTAGGAAGCGCAGCATTCTCGTTTGGAATTTCGTTTTGAGGTGATTTGATTGCTAAGTATGGAACTCTTCCGAAATGAAGCGGATAAAATTCGCGCAGACCACGACAAGCGTGGCATT
>WTIV01000230.1 GCA_011525095.1 Methanobacteriota archaeon | reverse complement strand
ATTCACCTGATGTCAAGTCCTTGTAAGACAGATATCCTCCGACACCCATAGCGAGGGTTGTAAGCAAAGCGACTAGTGGCAGAATCATCCAAATTGCAGGAGGTGTTCCATCATAACCGTGGTGCCCAGTCAGGTACCCCATTCCTCCACCAACAACTACCAGAACTGATGCTGAAGATAGCATTGCCATCTGCGCAAGTGGTTTCCCGGTAACGAACAATCCTGTTCCTATTGCGAAAAGACCCATTGGAAGCATGTGTAGAGCCCACATCTGTTCATAGGCTGCATCGTGGTCACCAATTGGCTCATCATCCCAGGCCCATTCAGCCCACTGCTCGCTATTGGCCATTCCTATGCAGGAGATGATGACGACCATCACGCCTGCTGCTATCATTAATTTCTTAGGGTCTAGGATTTCTTTCATATCCATGATGTAAAATGGAAAAATCCATTGGATAGAATGTTGTCACTATTTGTTCAGCGAATATGGGGATTTTGAAACTTTCAAAAATCACTCAACACGCTCGATGACGCGGACGTGGTCTCCACGCATCTTGAGGGTCATTGGAATAGGTTGTTCGTACAATTCCATGCTGACTTCTTCCTTGGTTTCGGCAACGCTGGTTACACGAGCCTTCTCTCCCTTGAAAGCACCAGTTACGATTTCGACGATACATCCAACTTCGATACCGCTGGTTACTGCCTTTGGCTCTAGGTATGGTAGGATATCCTTGAGAGGAGCTTCACCAGGAAGAACGGTCTTAGCGTTCTTTAGTGGAGTTTGGTTCAATCCACGGCGAGCCTTTGGATCACGGCCACCAGAGCGTCCAATCAACTTCTCAACGTGGTGTAGAGCGTTTGACTCGACCATAACGTAGCCACGCATTCCTGTTGGGTGAAGGATTGCAAAGATGTTCTCTTGAATCATCGATAGTGAACCTGAACCCATTAGTCTGGCTTGCATTTCATCAGCGACTCTCTTCTCAGAACCGATTGCGGTCTTTACAATGAATAGGTATGCTGCAACTGAACCGTACATTTCACGGAACAACTTCTCTGCACCCTCCATTTCTAGGTCAGAGAAAACACAAGCGTACTGCTGAATTTCACCAGGGTCAACCCAAACAGCCTCACTGTATCTACCAGCAGGGGTTACTTCCTTGTTGGTTGAGACTACTAGGCAAGGTGCAATATCTTGCAGGCGGCCATCGATATCGATACCCAATGCAGGTCCATCACGGACGTACTCTAGATCTTCCATTGGAATTCCTGTGCACTCTGAGACACGGTTGAGGACATCTTCCTCAGTGTCTCCGATTCCGTAGACACCGTCCCACATCTCTGCAGCGTCTGGGTCTGAGGATGAGCGGCGAAGTAGTAGTAATTCTTGCTCATGGCGAACAAATGCGATAAATGCGTCAGTCATTTTTATTCCTCCAAATCAGATGTTGAATACATCGTGAATAATCCATGGGATGAAGTTGTCCATCACAATTAGCATAACGAATCCAATGAATCCGAGAACGAACAAACCGATACCACAAATGATTGAGGTTTGCTTGAATTCTTGTGGAGTTGGCTTTCTTGCCATTCGGATGATACGAGCCCAACTACCGCGTGAAATCTTGCGGAATTGGGCTTCAATAGCATCTTGGCGGTCCTGTACCTTGTCCTCAAAAGAGCGAGTCTGGTCATTTTCATCTGACATGGTTTCACCTCAGGGGGTTCCTCGCGACTTATGGCCCTCATTTAACCTCAGCGGTATAGGATTCCGCCAAATATCGACTGATTCAAAGCAGACCTGCGCCTCGATGGTAACATGGCGGCAAGAGACCCATATCAGGTTCTCGGTGTTTCTAGAGGGGCAAGCGATGCTGAAATCAAGAAGGCGTTTCGTAAACTTGCAAGGCAATATCACCCAGATAGAAACGAAGGCTCTGAAAGTGCTGAGGCACGCTTCAAAGAAGTCCAAGCCGCATACGATTCGATAGGAACCGCCGAAGCTAGGCGCAAGCACGAACAGGAGCAGATGTTTTCTGGATTCGGCGGAGGTGGAAATCCCTTCGGCGGTAGAGGCGGCTTTGGTGGAGGCGGTGGGATGGAAGATATCCTTTCGCAGATGTTTGGTGGCGGCATGGGTGGAATTGGCGGTGCCCAAAGACAACGCTCAGCTCCTAGACCACCTCAAGAGCGTGGTCAAAATGCAACAGCATGGATCGACCTAACAGCAGAAGAGGCTAGCGAAGGTGGTTCATTCAACCTCACTTACACTCAATTAATTCCCGGAACTCACGGCAGTATCGACAGAAAGCGTCGAACCCTGAAAATTACCGTCAAACCAAAATCAAAACATGGCACTGAAGTCAGAATCAAAGACCAAGGCCATGGACATCCACAAGGGGTTAACGGCGACCTAATTGTCAAAATTAGAGTCGACCCAGGAGAAGGATGCAGGTGGGATGGAGACAGAATCGTAAAAGATGTCGAAGTTCCATACTCTACCCTACTCCTTGGCGGTAAAGTAACCGTAACGCTTCCTTCAGGCGTCAAAGGCAAAATTACAATCCCGCCTTTGTCTCAGGTAGGAGACCGTCAAAGGGTCAAGGATATCGACCTCGAATTAGTACTGGCAGAGATAGAAGAATTGGACGACAATCAAGCAGATGCTGTCAAGTCTTTGAGAGAGTTAGGTTTGTGACAGAAGGGTATTTACCATCGGTGTCAAACTAGCACTCAGTATGTCGAATCGGCTAGATGCGGGGGGCAGGATTTGAACCTGCGAACCAATAAGGAATGGGACCTAAACC
>WTIV01000016.1 GCA_011525095.1 Methanobacteriota archaeon | reverse complement strand
CAGAGGGTCCGTACGCAATTACCCCTGACATCGGCTCTCACGAGATCCTCCCAATCCGGCTAAATATATACCCTCCAACAAACCGCGATGATGTCGATATCGGAATGTTCACAATCGTTTGCTACAGTGCTGGTGATGACCAGTTGTTCTCCTCAGTTTCATTTACAGTCCACAGAACCTTCGGAATTTTAGCTCAGGTAGTTTCTGACTCGGACGGTCAAGAAATAGGCACAGTTGGTCCGGTTGACCCTGGGTCAGAGGTCACGTTTGTTGTGGAAATAACCGACAGTACTGAAACCGTTGGAGATAACACCTGGAGAATAATTTCTCCGGGTAAACTAGACAAGAACACCAACGAGGACACTGGAGACCCATCATACGGAACATGGGATTACTCAATTACAGATGATTCGGGAGCAGACGTGGTCGCAATTCAATTGAGTTCTGGTGAAACCGATGATATTGAAGTCAAAATCAAGATGCGTGACCAAGTTCTAGCTGGAAACCATACTCTGTTCCTAAGGGTTACAGAAGAGGTATCTGAAGGAGATCCAAGATACTTCGACTTACCACTCAAGATAGAAGTGGAAGAGGAGGTCAAACAAGGCCGCATTTTCGTTGAGAGGGTTACAGAGCTAAGTCCGTTCCTACCAAATGAAAAGAAAGACTTCGAATTTAGAGTGGAGAACGCAAACAACATCCTCTTGGATGTTATCATCTCTGCTGAGACTTTACCTGATGGATGGGCGGCCGGATTTACTACTAGCGGTTCTTCTCAGTCAGGAAATACAATTCTGCTCAAGATTGAACCTTTCTCCACCAGCGAGTTCACTATGATTTTGACAGCAGCCGATGATGTTGTTCCTGGTGAGGATGTTGTTGTTGTTTTGTCTGTTGAGCCTGTCGACAACGAGATTAGTACATCGCAGTTGAAACAGAGTCCACAATTCAAGTTTACAACCAGTTGTGAAGGATTTGATTGCGTTGTAAATTCAGCCCTCAACTTCGACAGTCCGCAGGTAATTGGATTATACGTCGGTATCATCCTAGTAGTCTTCCTTGCGGTTTACAGGAGAGGTCAAAACTCCGCTAGAGAGGTTGCACTTTACGAAAAGGAAGATGCAACATTCGAGTCCGTTGGAATGGAATTAGAAGATATTCCAGATTTGGTTACTTCTGAGGATGATTTCGATATGGAAGATGACTTGGAATTACTGGATGATTTGGAAAACCTTTGAGGTTTAATTTCCCAATTATTTCCCCCCTTAAGGGGGGAATTAAACCAAATTGTGTATGAACATCGCTCCATTTGCCTTAAGAGCCTTTGTGGTAACCGTAGACTTGGTGTTAGCCGTGCGTATGTCCTCCATCCAATCGTCAGCGCGACCAAAACTAATCAGAGAATTAGATAATCAGAAAGTGAAATCGATGTGCTTAGCAGCATTGATGTTGTTTTCTACCCTCGCATCTATCGAATTCGTATCTTACGCGGCCCTCGCTTCAACAGACCAAGATGGAGACGGTCTGACTTACGGGCTCGAATATCTGATTAACACCCAACCTAACGATTGGGATTCAGACAATGACCAACTTCCAGATGGATGGGAATGGCAATACGGATTGGACCCGCTTTCAGCATCAAATAATGATGGTGCTATCGGAGATCCAGACGGTGATGGTTTCTCTAACCTTCAGGAATACAACTACAAACAGCCATCAAATTGGGACTTGAGTTCAACCTCCACTGTATTGGACAATGGCGTTTGGTGGAATGGTACTGTACCAGTCAAAGATTGGGATGAAGAGAACGCTATGCAGTACAACCAACTTGCATGCGGTGATGCTGGTTCAGACGGAACAGGCAGTATCATCTTGTGTGATGAAGACCCTGTAGGAAACATCTGCACCGACGGGTTCGATAACGACAAAGACGGTATGGTTGATTCTGCTGACAATGACTTCGATGGCGATGCTGATTGCTCCTCTAATGATGATGATGGAGATGGTGTTGCGGACGAGGATGTAAACGGATGGGATACAGATGGTGACGGTATGCCAGACGGTTGGGAAGCTTCCAACGGACTAGATGCAACATCTCCCTCCAACGCAGATGGTGCAAATGGCGACCCGGATGGCGACGGCTTGATCAACCTCTACGAATACATCAATCCTTCATGGACAACAACTTGTGGAGGACAACCATGTTACAGGCCAGGTCCTGATGGCTCTTTCACAGAAACAACCACGCCTTGTTCTCCTCACCTTGGAATAGGACCAGGTGGATGTGCCTCCCTGACTGCAGAAACAGACGGTATCACAAGCACTAATCCCAATGATGCGGATACAGACAACGATGGTTTAAACGATTCACATGAAGCATTGACATTGTTAACTGATCCAACAAATTCTGACACTGACAATGATGGAATCAACGACGGCGTTGAAGTCAATGGTCAGTATGGCTCTCCTGCACAAGCAAGCGATCCTCGCAATAACAATACAGACGGGGATGCGTTTGATGACGGTGATGAAGATAAAAACGGGAACGGTGTTGTTGACACAAATGAAACAGACCCAACACGAAGAGAGGATTCTGGAGACTTTGACAACGACGGTCTTGAGAACTGGCAAGAGAACTTGTCTTGCACACTGTGGAACGTTGCAGATACTGACTTTGGCGGAATAAACGACGGCGATGAGTCCAATGTGAGCCACGGAACAGATCCATGTGATTCATTGATCAATTTCGTTGGAACAATCGTAACATGGAACTCTGGTTCAAGCCAATTGACATTGGTAGATGGTTCTGGGTTCAGCCCGGGTGGTGGAATTGGATTCTACAATAATTCAGGAACTTACACCCAATTCTCATACTCATCACAAGTCAACAATGTTTTACAATTTGTATCACCTGCTCCACCGTCAGGAGTTACTACTGCAGAAAGTTGGAACAACTCATGGTGTCATGACATTGCGGGAGGTTCATTCCCGAACTATTGTGATGATGATTATTCAGACTCTGATGGTGACGGGCTTGCAGATTGGGAAGAAACTCTTGGTGTGTTTGGATTTTTCTCAAATCCAACCTTAGTTGATTCAGATGGTGATGGAGAAGATGACTTCGATGAAATTAATGGCGGGACTGATCCACTTGAACCGTGTACTAACTCACTGGACGACGACCTTGATGGGTTGAATAATTACTTCGAAGAAACCACTGGTTGCGATAATTCATGGATTGGAATTACAAATGGTAGCCAAGATATTTGGATTACAGATGCAAATGATTCTGATTCAGACAGCGGAGGAGTAATTGATAGGCAGGAATATTTCGACTCGACAAACCCCGAAAACAATCCTCAAGACGATATATTCCCTGATGATTTCGATGGTGACGGTATTCCAGACGCGGTTGAAAACACAACCGGAACTGATTGGAGAAATCCAGATACAGACGGCGGAGGGATGATTGATGGAGACGAGTGTCAGCAAGAATTCTGGTTCACTAACTGCCTAAATTCGCCATTCGATCCATTTGATCCTACTGATGATGTCGTGCTAAACGAAATTGTGTTCTGGGCTAACAACACAAGCGGTGTTGTAGATTTGAATCGCGTACATCGATGGAGAGTAAACACATATGATTTCTACACCGGTGCTGCTTATGGTCTTGAAACAGGAGTGCACGTTTCTGGTGATATTACCATACCATACACTAACACATCCAACCTAGCCCCGTCTAGTTATTCGAACGATACTGTTGCTTGGAATATGGCTTTCCCGAGTCCTTTGACAGCAGGTTCGATACCAATGTCAGCTTACCAGTTTAACATCACGTTCTATTCGGATGCAAGCCTTGTACTTGCAAGGACTAACGACACCCATACCTACACAGTATCAGAAGGGCTAATGGATGCAATATGGGTAGAGGAATACGAATATTGGTTCGATTGGTCAACACTCTCTGCAAACACTATAGCAGGAACTAATTCAACCTATGAAACTACAGTTCCGGACGATTTGACCAATCTTTCATTGCCAACTTCCTATGTATTGAATGTGACAAATGAAGTTGTTAGCAATGCAGGAGCAACAGATGCATATTCCACTGCCGACGCAATTGCAACATTCCTAAGAGAAGGAAATGCTACATTCGATTTCAAGCGGAACTACAATGGCAGTGGTGTAGCACCAGGAGCCGACATAACATATGACATTTTGAATCGAGCACGGCAAGGTACCTGTTCAGAATTCACCACAGTATTCGTTACAATGGCTAGACTTGCTGGACTTCCAGCAAGATTTGTCTCAGGATATGCAGGCGGTTCTTGGACAGGTAATGGATACGAAGTCTATGGGTCAGATTTGTCCCAATGGGGTGAAGTCAGACTAGAAATGACTGCAGGTAGCGGCGGAGATGATCTTGGTTGGATTCCGTTTGAGGCATGTCCCGACCCAGAAGAAATCGAAGTTGTTAACCTTACTTGGACGCCAACAACATTCGATAGAGATGGCTCTCAGGAAGTCACGGTTTCAGGAACTCTACAGTATGTTGAGAACGGAACTGCAATCCCTAATATTGATCTGTTCGGCTATGTTGTTGACGTGCTTGACGTAGCAAATATCCCAGGATCTGCAGCATCAGGTTCAAACATATTTGGAACTGTATTGACCGATTCAAATGGTAATTTCTCAATTAATGGTACAATGCCTGAGCCCGCTGCTCCAGGATATGCTAGTATCGTACTCGAAACTCTAAGAAACGGCTACGTAGGTAATGATGGCCTCGATTTGGGTGTATTCATCAACATTACCGATGATTCGATAGTTACTCATGATTCTCCTGCTCAGATAGACCAGCCAATTTTAGGAGCTGGTGCAACAACTGTTCTATCAGGCAAGTTACTGTTTGAAAATAACAACACTAACGGTTCAGGTGAGCTTGGTGATTTAGATGTCTGGCTTGAGTTTACATCTTCAGAAGACGGTTTGACAAATCTGACAGGAGATGTAGCAGATGACGGAACATGGACAATGAATGTAACACTTAGCGAATTTGAAACCAAGACTAACCTTTCAGCAACGCTTGGATTCAGTGGTTGGCAGGATACTTCACAGACAGTAGGCGGGCCTCAGTTCCACCTAAGGCCAAGTTCCAGATCTCTGACTCTAGATATCAGAGACGCACCAAACCTAACTGCAGTAATCGAAGGTCCGGGTTCTAACAACTCTATACTGCAGATTGATGAAGTGGTGTACATCAACGGTACAGCACAGTCTTTCGGTGCATCTCCTACATCTTTGTCAGGAAACCTATCTTTCGGAATGCGAGAGTTAAATGGTGGAGGAACATTCGTTGAGCTATTCAATCAATCCGTTAACGGTGCGTTTACAATTTCACACGTATTAGATGTAAATACCACCTTTGTCAAAGCAGGTGACGTAGAACTTGAGTTGATTTTCTATCCTGATAATTTAGATGCCACCGATTCTTTGAACACATCAGGAACAGAGTGGTTCTTGCAAGGATTACTCTTCTTCGATTTACTTGCTAACTCTCAACTAAGAGGTCAAGACGTAGGAATAATTGTTCAAGTTTCAGACCATCTAGGTGGGCAACTTGATTTGAATCTAACAGGCAATTTCACATTTGATTTTGATGGTTCAACTGTAAATACAACTACCGACCCAGGTTCCAGTACCCTTTCTCCAACATTTGCAACGAACTCAAATCTCGCTGCAGGGGATTATACCTTTGACATGTCGTTCGATGGCAATGAGTTCTTCCTCTCATCATCTAACTCAACAACTCTCAGAATAATGGGAACTGTTGATGTTACAGTTTCAGTTATTGATGACTGGACTTATTTAGGGAATACGACTTGGTTAATTGGTGACATTACCGATGATGTCCTTGGGACTTCTGTGTTAGGAAACGATTCCCGGATTATTGCCCAGTTAGTTACACCAGAAGGATTGGTCTTCGACCTAGCTAATGGAATGTTGAATAATACTACAGGATCTTACAATCTAAGCATAACTGCGCCTACGGTTATTCCATCTGGTGTTTATGATGTAGAAGTTCTAGTTGATTTCGACTCAGTCGCACAACCTGGAGGACCATACTACATTTGGGTTGATTCTTCAACTCCTCCGTCTCCTCCAAGTGTGCCTTCAACCACGTGGGGAATTGAATCGGAAGTAAGGTTAGATGCTCAGCCATCGATAGATTTGATTGCTCAAATAAATGGTACAGCAGAATTGACCGTAAAGGTCACAGACATAGCTGACGGGTCAAACGTAACCGGTTCAACAGTGAATTACATCATGGATTACGGGGGTTCTAACATATCGATTGGCAGCGCTACAAGCGGGGCAGATGGAAACGCAACATTCAGTTGGACTGTTACAGGATTCGATCCTGGACAATATGTTTTGAGAATGGAAGTTGCTGACGACATATCATCACCAAAGATTGCGTCTGCTACTAGACATTACGGTAATTTTACTGAAATAAACGTGACAGTTCAAGTTCCATCAAATATCAGAGTAGATTCGATACCTTCTACAATCACAGCAGGAGTCAATTTCCAGGTAATTGGACAGGTTGAGGATGGAGATAATGCCAGCCGAAACCTAACAACTGCAGTAGCTCTCGAGATGTTTTGGTTGGATAATCCTAATGAGAAGTTAATCAATGGAGTATATACTTCAGTAAATGGTAGCTTCAACCTTTCAGTACCTACAGATGTTCTAAACAATGGTACTCTAAGAGGAAATAGAGAACTAATAATATCTGTAGTTGAGGACTCATCTCCTTTCTATCTAACCGATACAAGCAATCATTCAATCCTTGTTCAAGGTGTTACGGTATTTGAGAGCGTGCAACCATTAAACCCGATTATCGTGAATCGTGGCGAGCAGGTCAACATTACGTCACAACTCGTGGAATCATCCAACATGTTCCAAACACTAGGTGGTTATACAGTCGACGTGAGATTTGATGCGACATGGCTGCCATCTAATACAACCGATGCTCAAGGTAGGACTAACTTCACCTACGTCGTTCCATTCGACCAACCACTTGGTTTGATTACAATTTCAATATTTTACAACGGCAGCTTCGATTTGCTTTCTACCCAAAGAAATCTTTCGACGGTAACAATCCGTTCAACAACGGTAATGGTCGTAGACCCGATAACGGCAAACCCGATTGCTGGGGAATCATTCATCATTACAGGATCGATTGCCAGCGATAATGGAAGCGCTCTGCAATTGCGTAATGGTGACCCGCTTGCGGCAAATGTTTTGTTCACAATCAACGATGATGCCTCGGGCTTCACATTGTCTGATGGTGTAATACAGGCAGATGGGACATGGAGCGCCACAATCGCCCTTTCATCTGGGTTTGCTGCAGGAACACATGTAGCGCAAGCGCAATACATCCCATCAGTCAACTTCTATTCAGGCTCGAGTGCAAACCAATCTTTCGATAGCCGTGGTTACACTGTGTTAACATTCGTCAAACCTACACTAGACGGAGTAAATCAGCCCTCGCTCAACGATAGAACAGATAGAGGTGATGATGTAAACGCACGCCTACTATTGATAGACAATACTGGAGCAGCAGTTTCTGGAGTGCAGGTTTCTGTTGTAATCAATGGTACATCGGTTTCTGCAGTTGGTCCTACAGATGCTTCAGGAGTCGTAGATCTAAACCTAACAGTGCCATTCGATGCACTTGTTGGCTTCCATGATTTGAATGCGGAGTTCGTTGGTACACCAGGAACTACAGGTTTGGTTGGAGATAATGCAACAGTGAGGTTTGTCGTGTTGGGTGAGACTAACATCTCAATCACAGAATCATCTGCAACGATTACCGCTGGAGATACGCTGTACGTAAACGGTACTTTGGTTGATGACCTAGGGCTTCCGTTACAAATCGACGGAGTTGACTCAATCGCTGTTGTTTACCTACTGATAGACGGTGTGCCGGTATCAAGTGTTCAATCGAATGCATCAGATGGAATGTTCATGTTTGCGTGGAACACACCTCAGAATATCGAAGCAGGACTTCACAATATTCAGGTGAGATTCAATGGTGGTAGGGATTGGGTAGACCCAATCGGAGAAGGCGATAGTGCAAATCCAGATTTCTACAAACCAAGTTCAGCATCTGAGAACTTCTCGGTTGCAGTCCCAACTGAAATCGTTCTAATTACTCAAGGTGGCCAAGTCGATAGAGAAGACACACTTTCAGTTCAAGGCAGATTAATCGATATCGTAGATAACCCACTGGAAGGGCAAACGATTGAGATTTGGCTAGGCGGAATATTCCTAACCAACGTTACTACTGATGCTACAGGACAGTTCAATGCAGTTCACCCAGTTCCTGCTGATGCAACCCTAGGCCCAGTATTATTGGAGACTAGATTCATTGGATCTGCTGGGTACTTGCCATCTCAAAACAGTGGCACTTGGAACATTTTCTCAAAGATATATGTCGAAGTTAATGTTGAAACGCCACTGGCAGTGGAAGAGATAACCACTATCGATGGATTTGTTGGTGACAACCTGTTGAACCCACTTGAAGGAATGTCAGTAGTACTTTCAATTGAGGGCATAACTATTGGAAACGCTACAACAGATTCGAATGGAAACTTCAGTTTAGTATGGCAAGTGCCGAACATCTTCGAAGATGGCGAGCATGTTGTAGATGCTATTGTTCCTGCTCAAGGATGGTATCGTTCTGGTCAAGGAAATGCAACATTCTTCCTCGCACACAGAACTGGAATGACATTTGACATAGCTGACAATGATGCAACTAGAGATGATTTCTGGGAGGTTTCTGGGACTCTATACGACCTTGATACAGCATTAAATGATGGCCTACCTGGAGAGACAATCATCATCTCCATCGACGGAGTCCAAGTCGCTACTACCGTTACTTCTGCCACCGGAGAATTCTCTGCATCGATTAGGGCAGATTCTTCCTATGACAGAGGAAACCATGTCATGTTGTTGTCCTTTGAAGGAAGCCCTGGCCATTTACCAGTATCCAGCGACAAAACAGTCGTTGTTTGGGCAGACGTGAATGTACAGATCGATTCGACTAACAGTTATGTTGTTAGAGGCGATGGAATAGAGCACAGAATCGAACTTACTGGTACTGTTACTGAGATCGGCGGTCAAGGTGTTTCAATCGATAACGCAGAATTGATTCTCGGAAATGGTCTGAACTGTGAATCAGGAGCCACTGAGGCAAGATGTATTAACATCGAGAGTGTGATTTGGAATGGTGGAACATTCACTGTAATTGCAACAGCACCTTCTTGGATGCAAGCAGGACAGACTCAACTGAATCTCGAGTCAATTTCAAATTCATCACTATATCTGAGGTCTGGTAATGCATGGAGTGATTCAATGTCTATCAGGATTGAATTGGAAACTCCGTTCGACGTTGACATAGAGCCAATCATCGAAAACGAGCAAGAGGTAGTCAGTGGTGAAATCACTCTGATTGCAAAAGATACAGAACTTGGAGTTGAGGGTATTGCTATCACCATTTATCTAGAAAATGCAAGCAATGGCCGCTTGGATGAGGTAGTTGTGGTAACAGATTCAGATGGCGTTGCAGAGTTCGAATTCAACTCTGAGCCACCATACGGGGATGCATCCGAGTATGGAGAGTTGACTCTGAAAATGTCAATAGGTTCTAATTTCATCTTGGCTGATGAATCTATGCAGAATTTCAACACTCAATTCAATGCTGGAGTACAGCCAGACTACACCTACGAAGGCGAAGGTGACACTATCCCTTGGTGGTTGTATGTCGTCGCAGTGTTGGTTATCGCTGCTGCTGGAGCATTCATAGTAATGAAGCGCAGGTCTGAAGACGCTGGCAAAGAGTTAGCAGAAATATTCTCTTACACCGCAGAACTACTAGCAGCCGGGGATTCAATGCGTGAGGCAATCTTCCAGTGCTACGAGAGCATGGTTCACGTCCTAATGGGAAGAGGCTTCTTGCGCCGTGACTTCGAAACGGTCAGAGAATTCGAGATGGCAATTAGAGCAGCACTTCCGAACCTAAGCGAGGAGTCACTCACAGCACTTGACGGAATCTTCGAAGAAGCTAGGTACAGTCGCCACGAGATGCGTGAAATGGACAAAGCAAAGGCTCAGGAAGCGTTGACTAGAGTGGTAGCAGAGATCAAAAACATTGGAAATATTCCAAGTCGCTGATTACCATTTGATGTTCAAGATTCCATCACTGAGTGATGCATCTATTGAACCCGATTCTGCAGGAATTGGTAGTTTTCTAACAAACTCCCCAACCTGTAGTTTGAGTATACTGTGACCATCTAACTCTCCTCTAGATAATTGGATGGAATCCTTGGTTGCACCATGTAGTGGGATTGTGAGACCGTCAGAATGGATATTGCCGTTTAGTTCCTTAACCATCCAGTCTAAGCGTCTTTCAGGGGCGATATCAGCCATGTGTGATTCGGGAAGTTCCCCTGAGGTTACCAACATCATTGTGTGGCGGTCACGAACTTCTGCAAGATGGTCTCCAGATATCTCAAAAGCAGCATGAAGTTCGCTTGGTGATGCGTCTAGACCATCACTAACGGCCTGGATCTCGACCTCTTCCCATTCTTCCATGATTATTACCTCCGGCGGTGGAGCATATTGAACCTTTCAGGTTTCGATTTCTCGGTGAACCCTGGAAAAGAAACGTTTAGCAAACCTTCCGGAGCCCTCAGAATCACTGACTTGATTCATCCTGATGTCAGGTGGGTAGCAGATAGCGTAAGTTCTCTCAATGTTTCTTCTGTCTAACAAAACGATTAGTGCTCTATCACCCATTGCCCTAATCGGTCTACCCATCGCTTGCAATATAGTGTTGATTGCAGGTTGAGAATTCGCATATCGCCAGAAATTACCCTGTCCAAATTTGTCCTTGATGTAGTTCGCATACGCTTTTTGGAAGACAGATGGTGGTGCATTTTGGATTCCAACACAAATTACAGAGTCAAGAATACCTCCTGCGTAATCTACACCCTCCGACAATCGTCCATTGAATACTCCAGCAATCAAGATTTTTTTCCCTCTTCGGGGAGCCTCTTCTAGATCAACAAGTAGTGAGTTGATGTCTTGCTTACTCCAAGTCCTAGATTCGGTTAGTATCTTAGTGCCTGGGATGTAAATTGTGCCATCGAAGATCTCCTCAAGTGCACTATATGATGGAACGAATACTGCTGTATTTCCAGGTGTATTCTGGATAACAGAGCATATGTGGTCGCGAATTCTTTGTGTATTCTCTCTTCCCCTTTCTCTGTAAAGCGTTGTAACATCTGTTGCAACAACGATTGGCCTTCTTTCCTTAGCAAAGGGGGATGGAAGAATTAGTTGCCCCCTCTCTTTTTGAGAAATTCCTAGCAGGTCTGCGAACATACCGGGTGGGTTTAGCG
>WTIV01000042.1 GCA_011525095.1 Methanobacteriota archaeon | reverse complement strand
CACAAGGAATTCTTTACACCAAAGTACTACTGGACTATCATCGATGCTCCAGGTCACCGTGACTTCGTAAAGAACATGATTACCGGTGCTAGCCAAGCAGATACAGCAGTTCTGCTATGTGCAGCAAACGACGGTGTCAACGCTCAGACTAAGGAGCACGCATTCCTTGCTAAGGTATTGGGTGTTTCAGAACTGATCATTCACGTCAACAAGATGGATATTTCCGGTGTTGACTGGTCAGAAGACAAGTACAAGGCAGCTTGTTCAGAAGTCACTAACCTACTAAAGATCGCAGGATTCGGTTCACAACTTGACCGCATTCCAATGATTCCAGCATCCAGCCTGAACGGAGACAACGTCTTCGAGAAGTCCGACAAGTGCCCATGGTACTCTGGACCAACTCTATTCGAGGCTATCGATGCAGCACCAATGCCAAACAAGCCAATTGACAAGGCACTTCGCCTACCAATTCAGGACGTCTACAAGATCTCCGGTATCGGTACAGTACCAGTCGGTAAGATCGAGACAGGAACTTTGAACGTTGGAAAGACTGTAGTCTTCAATCCATCACAGAAGTCCGCTGAAGTCAAGTCAATCGAAATGCACCACACAATGGTCGACAAGGCTGAACCAGGAGACAACGTTGGATTCAACGTTCGTGGACTAGCAGCAGTTGACATCCGCCGTGGTGACGTTGCTGGATACTCTGACAGCGAGCCAACGTTCGTTCGCCACGACGAGACCTTCGTCGGTCAGATTCAGTTGATGGACATTCCAAAGGCAGTATCCGTTGGTTACACACCAGTATTCCACGCACACACCGCTCAGGTTGCAGTGCGCTTCCAGGAACTACTTGAGAAGACCAACAAGTCTGGTAAGGAAGCTAACCCGTCTTTCCTAAAGACTGGTGACGCATGTCTAATCCGTTTCCAGCCAACAAAGCCAATGGCTATTGAAGCAATGAGCGAGTTCCCTGAACTTTCACGCTTCGCTATCCGTGACATGGGTAAGACCGTCGCAGCTGGCGTATGCATGAAGGTTGAGAAGAAGTGAGTTTGAGCTCCGATAGGACTACGATCCAACTGGAAGAGAGGTGCAAGTCATGGCAGCAGTGACCATCATCAAACTAACTGGCGAGAACCATCGCGATATCGATGCAGTCGCAACACAGATCAAGACAATCTGTGACAACGGCGGCATCAGCTTGCGAGGGCCTATCCCATTACCAACACGACGCCTTGTGGTACCAGTCCGCAAGGCTCCTGATGGTGAAGGCAGTGAAACATACGATCACTGGGAAATGCGCATACACAAGCGCCTCCTAGAGATGGACATCACTAGTGGAAAGGACGAAAGCGCCCTAAGACAGGTCGCTAGAATCCCAATTCCAGATACGGTTAGCATCGAATTGTCGATGCGCTCGATGAACTAAGACTGACAATATTGTCAGGGGCGCCAATAGGCGCTAACCACGACGAGTAGGCGGTGAGGATAGTACAACTATCTCTCCACTCATCGCCTACTCGTCTTTTTTTTTTTTTTAATTCCTTTAAAGTGTTGCAACTTCAGCAACACCGGACTCAACTAGATAGTTTGCAGTCATCTCGTCGAGGAATAGTACATCTCCTGCACCAAGAGTAATTTCTCCATCGATTGTGATAATTGGTTCATCTAGAGATTTTGTGATTCTTATTCTGAGTAAATCTCCTTCCATCGGCTCGGGAGTATCGTCTACCGGTGGTTCAGATTTGATTTCTGATTCAGCATCAGCAGCAGCCCATGCAGCGAAATCCATTTCTTCCTTCTTTTTTGAGGGTGCCAATTCCATTGCAGCAGCGTGATTTTCAACATTCACGGGATTAAGTGTCCTAACTTCCTCAATTGGCTGTGCACCAGCCAATTCAGGGAATTCATCAGCTTTAGCCAGCAACTCTTCATCGTCGAATGTTTCCTCAAGTGGCTCTTGATTATCTTCTAGAGCGATTGTTGGCGGGCCCTGTCCTGTGAGCCCTCCACTTTCTGGCACAAATGAGTCAAGTTGTGTTGTTCCAGGAGCCATCCTCAATTCTCTGTCCAAATCTTCAGAAGAAATACCCATTTGTATGCTGTTCCAATTTACAGCTTGCTTGAACTTGTTCAATTGCTCGGTCGCATTTGAGTAGAATTCCCTTTCTGCAGGGTCATGGCGAGACCAATCCATAGCAGCGAGGTCCTGACCCTGTCCTCCACCTTCAGTTCTTAGCGCCATACTTGCTGAATGTTGCATCAGGGCAACCATCCTTTTACGCGCTAATTCTGTAGCAGTACGCCTAACATTCGCTTGACGCTTCTGAAGAGTTTGCAATTTGAGAGAATTTCCTACAGTCTTGTAAGTGGTATGGATGTCCATTTCGATAGTGTCTAGTAACTCTCCAACTTTCTTCCAAAAATCACTTCGAGGAAGTGGCATTGGAACGCTTCTGCCTACTTGTTGCCTAAGTGTTGAGAATAATTGTTCCTCGACCTCTTTGGCCTGTGTCGGATTCAATAAAGTCCGTTCGGCCATGTATAGTTCCGTGGCGCGGGACACCTATCAACCCTTCAGCCAAAATACCACTCAATAAAAACGAAGATTGAAACCCTAGAGTATTGAGTTGCATGCGGTGAACAGCATAAGGCAAGCATTGACTCTTGTGATTCTAATGTTGCTCTCCCCATGGGCTTCAGCAGATATTGCGAGTTGGCAAGGGCCAAGTTTCACGCCGGACGATGCAGGCATGCAGCCCTCTAATTCGACATATGAGGGCTTCCAAATCCCTACCAATTCAACCATCTC
>WTIV01000160.1 GCA_011525095.1 Methanobacteriota archaeon | reverse complement strand
AATATTCAGGATTACCTTCGTTAATCCCTTTTCTTTTGGTAAGTTGTACACGACCTCAACAGGTTGCTGTCCCCAAACGAATTCTCCTTCGCACATTGGGCACTCAAAATCCCCAAAGGCACCATCTGGAAGTTCAAGGTCTCCCGAGCAGTGCGGACAGGTAACATCTACCATGTGGCCAACTTCTCAGAACAGGACATAAACGTTCACCCGATTTATTTCGGGTGAGATGTGATATCTTGCTCAGAATTGAACCTGAACGGCTTCTCTCTGTACAGGGTCTGTTACTTCGAACAGATCTCTGCGCATTGCACCCTTCATTCCAGCGACGATGCTGGTTGGAATCATCTGAATCGCAGCGTTCCAGTTGGTTGCACTTGCGTTGTAGAACTCTCTTCTGTCAGATACCTGGTTCTCAATGGAGACCAATTGGTTTTGTAGGTTGACGAAGGAAGTGTCTGCCTTCAGTTCGGGGTACTGCTCAGCAACCATGTTGATTCTTGGCATAAGCGCAGCAAGAGTCCCTTCTGCAGCACCTAGACCTTTGACGTCGCCGCTAGCTAGGCAGCCTGCAGCGGTTTGGCGAGCTAGTGCGAATTGCTCGAAGATTTCTCTTTCGTGGGATGCGTATCCCTTCACGGTGTTTACTAGGTTTGGAATCATGTCATATCTTTGCTTCAGTAGCACATCGATATCTGCCCATGATTTGTTTACATTTTCTTCTAGGCGTACTAGTCTGTTCCATGTGCTGATAAACCAAATCATCACAATTAGGACTACTACACCAGCGATTATACCAATTACGAGGCCTGTGCTCATGTGTCGTTGTCCTTTCAACAGATACTTGAAACTATCTTACTCTATTTGCCTCTAGGAAGAGGACATTATCCTCTAATCCAATGTTGGAATACCATGTCATGTTGGTCTTTTTCGCCTGCAGGAACATGTCTCTCTTCACTTAATTTGAACCCCATGCCTGTGATATCTGGGAAGTGTGTGTCTGCACCGTCCACTCTCGTATCGATAATTGTTCGATGTAATTGGTTTACATGGGGAAGGAATAACTCGTAAATTTGTCCTCCGCCAATAATCCATCCTTCCATTTCCATTGCTTGGTCAAACGATACGACATCGACACCTTCGACTTCACCCCTTGATAGTACGACATGTCGTCTGCCAGGCAATAATCCGGGTAATGAATCCCAAGTCTTTCTTCCCATGATAATTGTTGAATCCATAGTCACTCGTTTGAAATGTTGCAAGTCGGTTGATTGTCGCCATGGCAAATCCCCGTCTTTGCCAATTGCACCATTTCTGTCACAGGCAACAATCATTCCCAGCATAATATCACACTGCGATTGGGGCCTTTATGTGAGGATGGTGCTCGTATCCAAGAACTTCTATATCGTCGTAAGTGAAATCATCGATGTTCGTGATGTCTGGATTTAATTTGAGTTGAGGAAGAGGCTCAATAGGAGTTCTAGAGAGTTGTAATTTTGCTTGCTCAAGATGATTCATGTAAAGATGAGCATCTCCGATTGTATGTACAAATGTTCCCGCTTCCACTCCACAGACTTGTGCCATCATGTGGGTTAGTAGTGCGTAGGATGCGATGTTGAATGGCACGCCCAAGAAGACGTCTGCACTTCTCTGGTACAATTGACAGTTGAGTTTGCCATTGGCTACGTGGAATTGGAAGAACGCATGACAGGGCATTAGAGCCATTTCTTCGAGTTCTCCAACGTTCCAAGCACTTACGATAATCCTACGGGAATTAGGATTAGTTTTGATCATCTCGACAGCTTGCTGAACTTGGTCGATTACCCTCCCGTCTTTAGTTTCCCATTTCCGCCATTGCTTGCCATAAACAGGACCTAAGTCGCCATTTTCATCAGCCCATTCGTTCCAAATTCTTACTCCGTTTTCTTGCAGGTAAGCGATATTTGTATCTCCTGCAAGGAACCAAAGCAGTTCGTGGACAATAGATTTCAGGTGCAATTTCTTGGTTGTGACCATAGGAAATCCCTTGGATAGATCAAAACGCATTTGATGTCCAAACACGGATAATGTACCCGTGCCAGTCCTATCTCCTTTCTCCTCGCCCTCGTCAAGGATACGCTGCATCAAGTCGAGATACTCCTGCATTGGCTAATGACCTAGTATGAAGGCCTTTGAGGATTTTCACGGAGCACCTTGGCCTTTGATTCTCTCCATGAATTCATCAGTAAACTCTCGATACATTGCTGAAAGTGCTGATTTCACCTCGTGGTCTTCTTTGTGAGCAAGTGCTTGCAAATCTTCAATCGATGTTCTTTTCTCCAACCACTCCCACCATGTTATGGGCTTTCCATATGAGATTCCGACCTTTCTCCAAAGGCGAGGCAACTTATGCTTGTTAGGAGTCATGAATTCTCTAGTTCCTGTTAGACCAATCGGGACAACTGGAACATCGGGATATGAAGCAGCTAGTCTAGCGATGCCTGTTTTTCCCGGCAAAAGGAATGGTGGCTCGGTCTTCTTTGAGCGAGTACCTTCTGGGAATATGCCTAGTGCTCTGTTTGCATGCAGCACGACAGCCGCACTAGACAAAGCATCAGCACCACCTGTTTCCCTATTTGTTTCAATTTGTCCTGTTGCCCTCATGAAAGTTCTTAGAGCAACATTGCGAAAATGTCCATCCTTTGCTAGATAGTGCGTTCTTCTTCTAGAGGCGAGGATTACAACCAAAGGGTCAACGTGAGAGAGGTGATTAGCAGCTAGAATCGTAGGACCTGATTTTGGAACATTTCCTATCCCTCTGATTTTCACTCTCAAGATCATTCGGAAGAATGG
>WTIV01000051.1 GCA_011525095.1 Methanobacteriota archaeon | reverse complement strand
GTACATGCTTGCGACATCGGCATACGAGATTGGTTTTATTGCAACAGTTCACGAGGAAGAGCATATCCTTGGAATGGTTAGAGCCCTCGATGAAGTTCTAAGTGAGATGGAGTGGTAGATATGAACGGAAAGCAAAGGATAGTTTCCGCCCTGAACCTACAACCTGTTGATAGAACACCAGTTTGGTTCATGAGACAGGCTGGCAGACATTTACCCGAATACAGAAAGATTGCTGCTGACCACTCCTTTTGGGAAAGATGCATGGATGTTGACCTTTGTACAAAGATAACTCTTCAGCCACTTGAAAGGTACAAGCACATTGATGCAGCGATAATTTTCTCAGACATACTAACTCCTCTTCCAAGTTTGGGTTATGATGTCGAATATGGGGGAGGCATTAGAATAAGTGAATTCGACCTTGGCGATGTCGATGACTGGTCTCAATTTAGTCCTAGAAAGCATGCTCCATGGGCAGCGGACGGTCTAAAATCAGTTGGAGAAGAAATCGGAGACCACACCGCAAGGCTAGGATTCGTTGGTTGTCCGTGGACAATTTGCATGTATTTGTTATCCGGTGGTACAGGAGACAAAGATTTCCACAATGCTAGAGCAAAGGTGTATTCAAACCCGGAAGAAGCCAAGCGGATGCTTCTGAAAATGGGAGAAATCGTCGGTGATTTACTGGCCGATCAAGTCATTCACGGTGGCGCCGATGCAGTGCAGGTTTTCGACACATGGGCAGGTTTACTTTCTCCTCAAACATACAGAGAGTTTGCAATGCCTGCGACTGCGAAATCAATTGAGGTTTTTAGAGAAAAAGTAGGAAATGATACGCCTCTTATCCACTACGCAAAAGGCTCTGGACACTTACACGGTGATATTAGAAATCTGAATCTCAATGCTATATCGCTTGACTGGAGAGATGATTTAGCTCTAAACCGAGAACACTTTGGAGAGAAATTTGCATTCCAAGGAAACCTTGACCCATCTCTTCTTCATGGTTCTACTGAAATGGCAAAATTGGCTACACGTAAGGTGCTAGATGAAGCGGGTGACAAACCAGGACACATATTCAATCTCGGTCATGGCTTTGCCCCTTCAGCGAGAATTGAGTGTGTCGAAACTGTCCTCAGAGAGATAGTTGGTGAGTAAACATGCGTCAGAAAATGGTGGATATGGTCCATCGTATTCAAGACGAAATCTGTGAAGCGCTTAGAGCGATAGATGGAGTAGACTATCGTCAAGATGAATGGGTTAGGGAAGAAGGCGGCGGTGGGCGCAGCAGAGTCTTCTCAGGTGGGAAGGTTTTCGAAAAAGCAGGCGTAAACGTTAGTGTAGTACACGGTACACTCAGCCCACAAGCAGCTGCAAGCATGGGCGGTGGTCACGAACTACAAGGCAAAGATTTGGATTTCTTCGCAACAGGAGTAAGTTTAGTACTACACCCACACAACCCAATGGCTCCTACTGTGCATGCAAACTACCGTTATTTTGAACGAGGTGAAGGCAAGAAACCAGGCAGTTGGTGGTTTGGTGGAGGAGCAGATTTGACTCCATCTTACCTGTTTGAAGAAGATGCAATACATTTCCATAGAATCCACAAAGAAGCATGTGACCGTCATGAAGTTGCAGATTACTCAAAATTCAAGAAGTGGTGTGATGATTATTTTTTCATCAAACATCGTGGCGAAAGAAGGGGACTTGGTGGAATATTCTTTGATGATGTCAATGAACTTAGCAGAGAAGAGTGCTTTGCTTTCGTTACAGACTGTGCAGAGTCGTTCTTGGATTCATATCTCCCGATTTTGGAAAGAAGAATGAATCTCGAATACACGCAAGAAAACAAAGACTGGCAACAGATAAGGCGAGGTAGATATGTTGAATTCAACTTGGTCTATGATAGAGGGACGACGTTTGGCTTGACTACAAATGGCCGAATTGAGAGCATTCTGATGTCCCTGCCGCTCACAGCTAGGTGGGAATATTGCCACGAAGTAGAGGATGGCAGTGAGGAAGACCGTTTGCTAGAAGTCCTTCGTTCACCCAAAGATTGGATTACAAACTAAGATTGTGATTATTTATGTCTGATTTAGAGAGTTGGGTCCTTCACGGAGATGAAATGCGGAGGCCGCTCCTTGTTCACCCAAATTTTGCAGAATCAAAGAAAATAGTCATTGTTGGTGCAGGCTTGAGTGGCTTATGTTGCGCATATCGTATCGCAAAAAAGCGTCCGGATTTGGAAATTATTTTGCATGAAAAATCGGACCAAATTGGTGGTGTTATCTCTACTTGGAAGGAAGGAGAATGGATCTGTGATGTTGCAGTAAATGCAACCAGAGCCCATCCTGCTTTTTGGCGTCTAATCGAGGACTTGAGTCTTGAATCAAAATTCAAAGTTTCTAATCCTGATGCGAAGTCTAGGTGGGTTCTGCTAGGTGAAAAAAGGCATAAATTGTCTTGGAAAACATTGCTCAAAATAGGGCCTCTGAGGTTGTTTAGCAGCATTAGAAAGTCAAGGAAAGGTGGCTTATCAGTGAGTGAAGTAATTCCTCACAAACCGATTGCGGATGCGATGTGCTTGGGTATTGTCAATGATACAAGTGAAAATGTCGATGCGGATTTTTTGTTCCCTGGTTTGACTAGATTTGGTGCATCTCCTCCAATAAAAAGATCCAAATTGAAGAAATTAATATCAGAGTCCTATCCAATATTTAGTCCAAAAAAAGGAACTATTGCCTCGATTGATGGTGGCATGAGTGAACTTACTGCCGAACTTCAAAACCAAATTTCAGAGTTAGAGAACGTGAAAATAGTACTAGGAAATAAAGCAGATTCGCTTCAATCTATCTC
>WTIV01000031.1 GCA_011525095.1 Methanobacteriota archaeon | reverse complement strand
GGCACTTCAAGGACAAGGAGAAGCAATACAGGCTTTGGAAACCTTGGTCGCAGGTATCGCATTAGATGCTGATCATGAGACAAGCCCACTACTTGCTCCTGGCCCTGCTAGACTAGCAGTTTCCCTACTCGAAACCATTGATGACATGGATTACCTAACCGCTCCAAACGCAAGAAGAATTGCTCTTGTTGCACTCGAGAGTGGAAGGATTGCAAGAGCAAGAGACCTGCTTTTGCAAGCACACGCATCCGTTCCTGGTGATGATACGACTCTAAGAATTCTAGAGCATACTGCGATTCTATCTGGAGATATTCACGAACGTCGTCGCTGGTTAGATGCAAGGCTTGCATTGAACCCAGACAGCCCAGAGTTATTGCGAGCACATGCCCATCTGCTTGCAACAATGGGCGATGAAGATGCTCACAAGGACATCATGCGCCTTGAAGCATTAGGACTCGATACACCAGCAGACCGCTCACTACTATCCGGACTGCGCCAGCGTGCTGGTGCACGTTCAGAAGCACTTGAAGCAATCGAGAGCGCCCTCGAAGAGGACCCATCACGCTCGGATGACTGGTGTGCTAGAGGAGAAATCTTGTACGCACTTGAAGAGAAGGGTAAGGCCCTTGAAAGCGTTGACAGGTGTCTAGAATTAGACCGTCAAAATGGAATGGCGTGGGCTATTCGTGCCAAGGTATTGGCAGAGAGTCACGGACGTTCTGCTGAAGCTTTGAAGGCTGCAATTCACGCTGTTGCACTAGACGCTGGTGGCACAGAATTGGTCATGCTCAAATCCGATTTGCTTGAAGCAAGTGGAGAGCAGGTAAAGTCTGATGAAGCGCTAGAAAAGAGTCTAGCAAAGCATTCCCATGACGGGCATCTACGCGCTGCAATAGCAAGCCGCAGATTGCTTCAAGGACGCCACACAGAGGCTTGGGATATTCTCAACACCACCCCAGAGGGTGTTACTCATCCTGACTTACACGTCATCGAAGGAAGAATGCACTTAGCGAGTGCAGACAGAATGCGAGACGGTACAGGAGATACAGACCAATCACTGTTAGTTGATGCTGCAGCATCCTTCGAATCAGCACTGGAAATGGATAGAGAATCTGGAATCGCATGGCTAGGCCTAGCTCGTGTCCAAAGGCTGCTTGGTAAGAAAGAGGAAGCAACAGAGACACTCACTCGTGCTCGCAGACTACTTCCTGATGAAGACCCAAGTGCAGCAGCAGAATCTGCTCTACTGTGCTTAGACAAGGGCGATCTTGAGGGAGCAACTCAACACATCGATGCAGCATCGATTAGAGGAGAAGGAGCAATTGTATCCTACGTTAGAGGAAACATTGCAGCAAGACAGGGCCACCTCAGAAGTGCCTTGACATACTTCGATGAGGCTATCCAAATCGACCCTACTCACGTGCGCGCACGCCTGAACCGAACCAGCATTCACATGGCAAATGAGGATGCACAAGCAGCGCTTGATGATGCGAAGGTACTACTCGAATTAGCACCAGGGCTGGCACTAGCCAAGTTGCGTAAGGCAGAAGCAAACATGATGCTTTCAAATTGGGAAGAAGCAAAGGATGACCTTGAGCAGATTGTTGAAGATGCTCCACATCATCACCACGCACTGACTCAATTAGCATCCTGCTTCATGGCAATGGACAGTCCTGAGAAGGCAGAAGCACCACTCAATGAGGCTCTACGTCTAGCACCAGACCACACAGAGGCTTGGCACCAGCGTGGATTGCTATACTTGGACTGGGCTCAAGAAGAATCAGCTCTCAACGACTTCGAGGCAGCAGTACGCTGTGATGGCAACCACTTGGGCGCACGTCTGCGCATAGCAGCAATTCATCACAAGGCGGAGAGATTCCCTGAAGCACTTGGTGCTTGGAATGGTGTTCTAGCAATCGAGCCTGAACACACAGTCGCTCGTCGCCGACGTGAAGAATGTGAGATGGCATTAGCCACAATCTGATATGATAGAACCCCGCACGGGGCATCATGGGATACGAACCTGGTGATGTAGTAAGTGGATTCACTTTGCCTAATGCAAATGGTGGAGGAGAAGTCTCTCTAGATGAAGTAATGACAGAAGTTGGCGCAGTAGTTGTCTTTGAGTGCAACCACTGTCCATATGTTGTTGGAAGTATCAATCGAATCAACAAAGCAGCAGCAAAAGCAGAAGAGCTTGGAATGGGCTTTGTTGGAATCAATTCTAACGACCCAGAAGTTTACCCTGAAGACTCCTTTGAGAACATGGTAAAGCGTGCTGACAAGGGCATGCCTTACCCATACCTACACGATGAATCACAAGAGGTAGCAACCGCTTGGGGTGCAAAGAGAACTCCAGAATTCTACCTAATGAACGGAGAAGGAGTAGTCGTTTACCGTGGACGCTTAGACAACTCTCCACGCAATGCAATGGAGGCTACAACTAGAGATTTAGCAGATGCAATGGACTCACTTTCAATGGGAGACCTACCTCCAGTCAACCGCACCGAATCAATCGGCTGCAGCGTGAAGTGGAAACTATGACCGGTTGCAGACGCCAGTGTGACTGGGATGATGATATGGTCTGCCGCTCGTGCGGTATTGACTATTCTCCGCCCAAGCCGGTGGCAGAAACCACCGAATCCGCGGATGAAGAAGCGTCGTCAAGTAAATCCGATGACGAGGAAGATTCAGAAGAATCTGACCCACACGAAACTGAAAATTCACTGCGCCCATTTCACTTAGCATTCCCAGTTGATGACTTGCTTGCAGCAAGGAAATTCTATACCGAAGTTTTGGGTTGTACCACTGGTAGAGAAAAAGAAGAATCCTGCGTTTTCAATTTCTATGGGCACCAAATTGTG
>WTIV01000055.1:4295-11789 GCA_011525095.1 Methanobacteriota archaeon | reverse complement strand
TTCTTCTACACCGAAAGATGACCAATGAGCGTTTTCTGTCGCGGATGTGATTTCAGAAATTAGAATAGTTGTGCAACCAAGTGTTGCTAATTTCTTTCCTAGCGTAAACAGGAAGTCTCTGATGAGTTGTTCGCTCTTAATCTTGTAACAAAGCGTTGTAACCGAATCGATTACTAATCTTGTTACACCGATTGTGTTTACAATGTCCACAATCGCCTTGATTAAAGCGTGGACGTCTTCCAAGTCAAAAGATGCCTTGTCTAGACCAAGCCATGAATATAATACGTCCATATCGAATACGTTGATTAATCCTGAGTCAATCATGTTCATGTCGAAGAACGCATACTGTCTAATGTTCTCAAGCAACTTTACACTCGGCTCTGTTGCTGTGAAATGCGCACATGCTTCTCCTGCCAATGCACCACGCACCAGGAATTCCATTCCTAATGTCGTCTTTCCAGAACCACAGGTTCCTGCTGCTAAAACAGTGGAGCCGTACGGTATTCCACCTCTGAGAATTTCATCCATACCGTGGATACCTGTGATACAACGGTCCCGAGTGTACATTGTTGCAGGCTGCATGGGTAACAATAACCCCAAACAATCGACCTAAATGAACGATGCCCTAAATTCAATCAGACTTCACCGGGAGTTGGCGAATCGGAAAGGTTCCAAGAATTAGCTTGGCTCGGAGGGCCGCCATTCCAGATTAGTGTGTTATCTTGTAAGATACCGGTTGCAGGATTCCAGTCAATTCTACAGACTTGAGTGCCCACCCCTTCATCCTCCTCTGCGAACAGTAAACGAAGTCTGCCGGAGTTGTCGTCTAGACCGCTAACCGAGCCTACTCCGAGGAAGCCTGTAGAGCCTAAGTCGTAGACTACGCTAGCATTTCCTTTTACTTGTGAATCAGGATCACCGCTAAACAGGACTAATCCTCCTCCTGGAACTACTCCTTCTTTGTAGAGATAGTCGCTTGAGCCGGCGGTACCACTTCTTTCGAACGACCATCCTTTGAGAGACAATGCGAAGCCGTTGTAGTTCTGAACCTCTATCCATTCTGGTGAACCGCCTGAAGGACGAGGAGATACTTCGGTGATTCTCAAAACCTTGGGCGCTTTACCACCATCGTGCACCTCTAGACTAACAGAGATAACCTCATTTCCGCTGATGAAACTTCGACTTGCGACAGAAGATGTTGTAGCAGTCGACCTGTCAGAACCTCCATCGAACAACACTTCACCGACCCTTTCACTCTCATTTGAGCTCTCTACTTGTATTAGCAGTCTGACTTGAAGGTCATCAGACAATCCTAAGCCACCTGTCATTGCTTCAATGCTCACATTTGACAATGCATTGACCCTTTCTAAATCTAGTACACCATTGCTAACTATACCTGGCTGAAGTACTCCTTCGTACAAATTTACAACAGAAATTTGGTGCCAGTCTTTTGTCGAATTTGCTTGGTCCCTTACTCCATCGTTGTAAGGAACAAACCATCCCTCCCCGTTTGTCAACCTGTCAAGTCCGTCCACTGCAGACCTATCGATTAGGTCAGAGTAAGGGTCGTTAGTACCCAATTCCAACTGTGCAAGCGACATAAACGCGGTTAGTATCATCAGGAATAGGGTGAATGCCGAAAGAAATTCTACAACTGCTACAACGCCTTCTTCGTTATCCTGAGCGGAATTACGAGTGCAATTGCCCCTCAGCATGTTTAGTGGGAGTGAAAGAACGGTCATGAGGGTGTCGCTGGAATTTGGCTTAATCTTCACAATTGAGCAAAAACAGACGTTAGTCACCGATTGCTATTTGAGGGACGGATGGCAGGACAACATGATGTCCAGCGCGCATGCTGTATCCAATATACACTCTTCAAAGAAGAGTATCGGCTTGGTTGGACTATTGCTGCTCTCTACTCTAGGAGGAATTGCGCTTAGCCCAACGGCCTCTGCGAATGTAAGTGGAGATTATGAAATAACCACTACAATATATCCAATGGATAACCTGAGTATGAGTTCTTGGGACTCTGTGGACCTAGAAGTGCAAGTAAAAAATTCCGGATTCTTTTACAATACACAAGCCAGGTCTATTGAGTGGTTTGTCTGCGAAGGAGTACAAGATGAGATCTCTTGTTTCAACGATAGAGAAGACTACGGTGCCGGAACAATCGAACCGTTACAAGTTGGTGAATCTGTAAATTACACATTCCCAAGTACATTTTCACCTAATGGTGACGAAGGTACTTTCACCTTAGTATACCGATTTATAGACTCTGACACAAACCCTTCAAACGACGTTGGAATCTACACATTCCACTTAACTCAGAGTCTTGTAGACGTAATCTTTGAACCTCAGAACCCAATTGAACAATTATCAGATTTAGCGGTATATGATGGCGAACTTATTCTAAACACAGAAACTGACTACGTGATGGATATTAGCGGTATTGTTAACTCATGTGGCACATGTGGTCTAGAAGCGGATTTAGGTTGGAGATTAATTGGACAAGACGGTATAGAAAAGTCAAATTCCACAATAACGTACTCGAACTTACCTGATTGGGGAACTGTCCAATTTACTAGAGAAATGCCTCCTCTAAACCATGACACAGAGGGCGTATTCGAACTTGAATTCGGAATTATCAACTCGATTGGAACGCCATTTGGGGACATGAACTCGTTCAACGATTTGCAATCAGTAACTGTCATTTTTGATGACACTATTGACCTACAGATTACTTCGATGTATCCGAAAAACGCACCTACCTCTGCTGACTATTTCTATGGAGACAATAGCGTTGCAGTAACCGTCACAAACCTAGGCAACCATTCTGTTGTACAGCCACTTGTTAGGTTTACAGTAATGGATTTGGAAGAACAAGTTGACTCCGAGCAGGATTGCTATCCAGACGAAATTAAGCCCGCTGAAAGCCATGAATGCGTCTTTGATATCAACCACCTTGGTGATAAGAAATTGAAGGTATTCGTTAGCGAGGCCCTAAACGAAGGAATTGATGCTAAGCCTTCTGACAATGTTTTGAACGTGGATGCAGAGGTTGTTCGTGGAGATATTGAACCTGTTATTGAGCAGAGTAACTTCTACGGAACTTACAATACAGCAGACAATATAACTTTGAGCATTAGGAACGCACCAACTGCTGCTTCTCCACTCAACTTTACATGGTGGCAAGAAGGTGTGAAACCTCTGGGTGCAGGAAGAACAATATCGATTCCTGCAAGTCAATTAGGCCTAGGTGACCACTACATATCTGCAAGAGTTACTGATGCCACAAGTCAAAGAGAGACTGCAACCTCATTGGTCACCATATTCAATAGCACAGACATCAGCACTGGAGACTGGCTTATTGGTTCAGCAGTTACTAGAACACACGCTATTGGTATAGCGGAATACGATTATCCTGTAGCAGGGATAAATTATGGCCCCGGACCCGGACTTGAAGCATTGCTACGGATTTCAGTTGATGTTGTGCCGACCACCGAAGAAGCAACTGCTGGAATGGACTGGATGGAATTTGATCTAAAATTATCTGAGCTAATCCCGGACAACGTTCCTAGAGATTCCATTGCAGTACGTCAATTGGATGACTTTAATTTTGCAGATTGGTCGGCCTTAGACACAGAGAATTACTTCCAACTGATCGACAATGATACTGTTAGAGTCCACATTACTGAAAACATGGATTTGCTAGTGATTGGAGAGTTACCCTCACCCGAGATCAATCTTTCAAATCCAGTGATAACACTGCTTCCTGACGGAAAGATGAAACTAGACTGGAATGCTACTGGTGATACGGACAATCCTTACTTCGGAGGTTGGAAGATATACAGAGTCACAAGTCCAATCACCGCATCCACATATTTCCCCAATCCTGAAGAGACATCCAGCCAATTCGTTTGGGAGGGCCTGATGCAGGGAGCACTGTCTGCAACCTTGGCTGGAACAGAGTCGTCCTGGACGGATGAGAGAGAACTAGAGACTGGTATTTGCTCATCTTATGCGCTAATTCCGACAGACCGTACAGGTAATCCAGATTACCTGAACGCCAAGGTGACATTAGTCGATGGACAACCCGGCCTTACCTGTGGGGATGCAATCGACCCTGTGGCATCTGTTAGCCAGTTTTCTTCATCCGTAGTATTCAGCAACAAAACCTCCTGCCATGACTTGTATCTTGACTGGAATAAGTGCTACGAACTAACTTTGAGTTGGACATGGCCAGATAATGAACCAGACGGAGAAATCCTGTGGAACCTATACAGAGTCGAAGCAAAGCCAGAAGAGGTCGACGTGAGATTCATCGAACCAATAGCAACTGGATTGAGGAATGTTCCAGGCGAAAAAGGTACTTTCCTTCAGAACGGTACCGACTTCGATGGTATAGCTCCCTACAGAACATACTACTACATTTTGACGCCGATGGACCAAGTTGGAAACGAGCAAACTCTCGTCAGTTATCCATCACAGAACGTTGAGCGTGTGTACATTGAGGATGAATATTGGCAGTACAACCAACATTTGATTCCAGAGCCTCCTGCTCCTGAAGAGCCACCTTATGGAGTCGAATGGCTTGGAGAACTCGAAGAGTATACTACTGTAGAAAACTTCCAAATTGCTGGGTTCGTATTGCTAATTACTGTCCTAATCAATTTCATTGGTCTGCCTATCATTTTGAAGAAAAGGAGCCGACTCAAGAGAGTGATTGCAAGACGCAAGGGCAATCAACCTGCAGACTTAGATGAAGATTTCCAAGATTTCTTCAACTGAAATTTCTAACCGTCTGCTTTATCTCAAATAGCAAAGTGGGCCGAATGCCTGCGGCGATCGCATAGCCTGGCCATTGCGTCGGATTGCTAATCCGATGGGTCTTCCCACGGGGGTTCGAATCCCCCTCGCCGCGCCACAAATCAACCTAGTTGTGGTTTTTTTTACCCCGCATTTTGACATGATTTTAATCTATTTTTTTAAAAAATCAAATTCATTTAATCAATACGACAGGACCTCGACAAGCTCTGATTGCTGGGAAAACGGCGAATGGAGCGGCCTATTCAGTTCATGATTACTCTGCATTCAGAACCTTTCGATTCTTTCCTGCTGAATCCTTCCAACCGATAGCAAGGGCGTTTACTCCAGGCACTGCGAGGATGAATGCGCCTGCGAAGTACCAGACATATTCACTTGGTACTGCGACGATGTAAACGAATGCGATAAACATCCATGCAAGGTATCCCAAAGACCGCATGAATGATGCAAATGCTAGTGGCATTCTACCGTTTGAATCAAGTTCCTCATTCGGGTCGATTCGCCAAACTGAGATTGAATACCAAAGTGTGAGGATACCTGCGATAAATGCCCATGCTAGAGGCAAACCTGAACCAGGCCAAAAACAAGGAACAGAGCCAATGAAGAATAGCAAAATGCAATAGATCTTTGACTCGTTAAGTGTCCTCTCTGGTCCTTTAACATCCGGCATCATTGGCACTCCAACTTTCCCGTATTCTCCACTTCTGTAGAGAGCCAGTGCCCAGAAATGAGGTGGTGTCCAAGCAAAAATCAGGAAAAATAGCATCCAAGGCACGGGAGAGCCCAGGTCAAAGGGATTCATGTTTGAAGGGATTGTACTTGCTGACGCAACAATCCATCCAATAAGAGGAGGAGTAGATCCTGCTATTCCGCCGATTACGATATTTTGAGGAGTCCTTCTTTTGAGCCAAATTGTGTAAATTAATACGTAGAATAACACTGAAAATAGCGACCAAAAAGCTGCTTTCCAATGGTATGGGATGAATATTGCACTTCCAACTAGTGCGATGATTATACCGAACAAAAGTGCATGATTTGGAGAAATCCAACCGTTTGGTATTGGTCTCGTTCTTGTCCTTGACATACCAGGGTCGATGTCTCTGTCATAGACCATGTTAATCGCATTCGAGCCACCTGCGGCTAGTGTTCCTCCAACAAGCGTTACAACACAAGCTTCGAGGGTCTCTAACCAACTCCTATCCCCGCTAATCGAATCACTTCGAACCATCAAGTCATGTGCTATTATTGCACATATTGCCGTAATCTGAAGCAAGATTACGACTCTGAGTTTCATCAGTTGAAGGTATATTGTCACAATGCCGGGCTTCTCACTCATCCTCGGCACCTTCTTCGCTCATTTGCAAAAGCATCAGTCCAACCGACGCTACTAGGAAACTCGCAACCCCAAGGACGAGGTGTAGTAGTGATAATCCCTCCGGGAAATCACCTACTTTAGCCTCAACTACGTACAAGCCGCCCACGAAGACGTTGGTTAGCCACAGAGCACCTGCGCCGTCCAAACATTTGGTGTAAGTTTCATTCACTGCAAACTCTCTTGCCGTTTCTTTGAACTTCATAACTCCTAGAATTAGTGCAATACCAACTACTCCTGCACCGATGCGGTGAACCATTTGAACAAGCACTCCGCTGTTGTCTAGACTTGGAAGAATATCCCCTTGACACTTTGGCCAACCGTCAGGGAAGCCGACAGAACAGCCCATGTTTCCGGTTGGTGAAGACGAAACCCATGCTCCGAGAATCAATAACAAGAAAATCGAGGCTGTTAGAATTTTGTACCTCTTGAATTCCTTGTCCTTGAACGCCTTTGGTACATTGAATACCTTCCACTTGGCGCCCTCAATTTTTCGCATTGCAAAGAACTGCCACAATAGAATGAACACGAAACAACAAGCCAATCCTAGGTGTAAGGCAACAGACCAGTCTGCGTTATCAAATCTGACTGTCACAGCACCTGCTATCCCTTGTATAGTTAGTAGAATACCTGTGAAGAAAGATATCTTCACCAATGAACTTCCATAGAGTTCTTTTCGTTTGAGAATAATCAAGAAATTTGCTAATACAGGGATGGCCATTAGGCTTGCTAGAACGCGGTGTATCCATTCTATGAATATCTCAAAAGTGGTGTACCTCTTTTCTGGACCCCTACTATCATATTCTTCTGTTTCATCATACCAAATCCCCTGGTCTTCCTCAGAAACATCGAATCCCCAAGTTCCGAAACACTGTGGCCAATCTGGACAAGACTCGCCAGCATCATAGATGCGGATTGTACCACCAACAACGATGATCATCATTGCCATAATCGCAATAGCGAGAGGCAGTGAGGACGGTCGTCGGTACCACTTGGATTCCATTAATCCGACGGGGACAAAGGCTCCCTTTTAACAAACTGTACTTCTTGCGTGACAATATGAGAGCAGTCCTTCTAGCCGGCTTGTTTGCAAGTCTCATGCTTTTACCCGGTTTGGCAAGCTCACACGGGATACAGGGAGCACATTCAGAAGGATATGTCGCTGATGTTGTCATAGTAGATTTGAACTGTGATGAAAATCAGACTTGTGTTTCTAGACCAAGTCACCTCGTGGAGTATTTTGGAGCAGATTGGTGCGATGAATGTCCTAAAGTGGAAGAACAACTGAGAAACATGAC
>WTIV01000055.1:0-4195 GCA_011525095.1 Methanobacteriota archaeon | reverse complement strand
GAGCAGATTGGTGCGATGAATGTCCTAAAGTGGAAGAACAACTGAGAAACATGACAGATGATTCTGTAATCACTGTAAGCCACAGGCCATCTACAAGCGACGACTTCTGGTTGCAAGAATCTAAAGACAGGTTCCTCGAAGTTTACGGTTTGTGGGGCTATCCATCGGTTGCTGTTGATGGACACTACATCCTTGCAGGACCAACCCAGGCAAGGGAGTTGGACACTCTGATTTCGGATTATGATTCAAATTATTCAGGGATTACAAACGTAAGCTTGACTGGAGATAACATCTCAATCGGTGGTAATTTCACCAACATGACAGTGGACATTTGGACGATAAGTGCAAACACAAGCAAAACCAATCTAGTCACCAATCACACGAATTACTCTGCCACTCAAACCGTTGATATTGAGGGTGATTTACTGGTAATTGTACTATCAAAACCGGGCTACATAGCACTTGCTTCAGGCTCTTCAATGCCTGCCAATGATTACATCCCAGACGGCGGGATTGACAGTATTGGAACGGAAGGCGATGCGATTAGCGGAACTACGATTGTTATCATCACTCTACTGCTGATGATGATATCCCTACCTGCAACATACCAATTATTCCAAGTCATGCGAAGTACTCCTCAATATGAAGAGGAATGAGAATCCCGCTCGATGCGCAGGGTTCAAGAATGAGACGATGGTCGCAAACTTCGCACGACATGTGCATGAGGTGTCAATTATGGTCAAACCAAAGAACCCCCACACCCGCTTTGAAAGAGCAAGAATCATCGGTGCACGTGCCCTACAAATTGGAATGGGTGCTCCACTAAACGCTCCTGAAGACGTTCTTCGTGAAGCGTTCAAGGAAGAATTAGTTTCACTTTATGGACTGGAAGAAGCATCTGTTCGCTTCGTTCTAGATCCTCTAAAGATTGCAATGTATGAGTACGATAACGAACTCATCCCAATCGACACTGACCCACACGATGAGTGAATTCAGTTCTCTGCGGCATAGCCGTAGAATTCAGGATTCTTTGGATTAGGGAGTGCTTCCCTCTTCACCAGCATTGTTCTTACAGCCCATAGATCTGTGAAAACACGATATTTCAGCGTCATGTCAAGGTAGTCTACACCGCTGGAGCCACCTGTACCCATTCTTCTTCCAATCATTCTCTCAACCATTCTAGCATGGTGAGAGCGGAACAATATCATTGATTCTTCAAGGTCAACAACGGTGTCGATTAGCCTTCTTGGCCATGACAATAGAGGCAATTCCCTGTAAGATTCGATGAATAGAAGCCCTGCGCGTGATGCGGAGACTTGCCCCTCAGGCAATAAGAACGAGCGGGCCCCTTCAATTCCAGATTGGATTCTAGGACGAACCGTTTCCTCAGTCCCGTGTCCTATCTTTACCATGTGTGAGATAACAGACTCGCCATGCTCCTCCATCGATTTTAGGTGACCATTAACGAAGTCAGTCAACACTCCTAGATCTCCTGATACACCGTTTACAGGAGTTCTTTCCAACCATTTTCCTAGAACTTCATTTAGAGATGGCAAATTGTCGATTCTTACCATTTCTGCCATCACCTCATCACTCAATTTACCTTCTGAGTGCAACTTACGATTATGCACCATTGGGTCCATTCCACCGATCCTTTGTTCAGATTCTAATCCCAGCAGCATCTCTAGAGTTCTTAGTTGCCAACTCTCAAACCCTGAAGAGGTACCCAATCTATCTCTGAAGGCTAAGAAGTCTTGAGGTGCTAGAGTTTCCATCACTTTCCACTGTGCAGCGAGTAGGCGGAATATCTCTGAGCACCTTTCTAAGTGACTTACAATCACTGGAATTTGTTTCTCATCCACTTCTTCTACATTCATCAAATCAAGCGCATCTTCTAGTTCTCGGTTGATTTGCTTGAACCAAAGCTCGAAGGCTTGGTGAGTGACTATGAAATGCATTTCATGGTTTGAGGGAGCGGGATTATGTCCTTCTGGACCTGATTGAAGTTTCAGCAATTCCTCAAGTTGGAGATAGTTGCCATAGGTCATTCTACTACCCGGAGAACCTTCGCTCATGAGGTATGCACTGAGGGTAGGGCTTGAAACCTTGACGGAGGAAATTCAGCCTCGTTTGCTATTCTTACATCACAGAATATACCAAGAAAAGATTCTATTTGCGTAATGGATATTAGTAAGACACAGAAGCCGTCGACATGGGCGTAGACATAGGACAGTTGCGGAATTGGCTAGAATCCTATGACCCAGAAAACATCACGATTGGTGTTGTTGCTTCTCACTCATCGCTTCAAATCCTTCACGGAGCACGAATGGAAGGATTCAGAACTCTAGGAATTGCTGTCGGAGAAAATCGCCGACGATTCTACAAAGCATTCCCAGGAGCGGACCCAGACGAGTGGTTAATGCTAGACAATTATCGAGAGATGCTAGACCATGCTGAATGGTTTAGAGAAAATAACGTTATTATCATACCTCACGGCTCTCTTGTGGAATACCTTGGAAGTACAAATTTCAAGAGTTTAGAAGTTCCAACCTTTGGAAACAGAGGAATTCTGCACTGGGAAAGCAGCAGAGAAAGACAGAGACAATGGCTTGAGCAAGGAGGTTGCTCAATGCCTAAGGTAATCGATGACCCTCACGATATCGACGGCCCTGTAATCGTAAAGTATGCAGGAGCAAAGGGTGGAGAAGGATACTTCATCGCTAGAGACTACCGTGACTTCAGAAGAAATGTCAAGTTGGAAGAGGAATACACAATCCAAGAGTATGTACTAGGTTGCAGATACTACCTGCACTTCTTCTTCGACCCAACGGCGACAGATGGATTCCAAGTACAAGGCAGAGGCTCAAACGCTGGTAAGAACCTAGGCAGGCTCGAATTGATGAGCATGGACAGAAGAGACGAGTCAAACGTCGATGAATTCTACAAATTGGGTAGCCTAAGAGACCTGCGTGAAATGAGCTTAGAGCCTTCATTCGTAGTTACAGGTAACCAACCGGTTGTAATCAGAGAAAGTCTACTTCCTAGAGCGTTTGAGATGGCTGAAGGAACTGTAGCAGCATCATTCGAACTTGAGGAAGGATCTCGTGGAATGATTGGCTCATTCTGCTTGGAGACAATCGTAACCGACAAACTTGAATTCAGAGTGTTTGAAATCAGTGCAAGAATCGTTGCAGGTTCAAACCCATTCGTCGGTGGCTCACCATACAGTGACATCAATGAGGCATTCATGTCGACTGGCAGAAGAATCGCTCGCTCAATCAAGAAGGCAATCGAGGATGACTGCCTAGAGCAAATCCTCTCTTGATAGAATCAAATCCGCAGTTGGTTCGGTAGCCCATTCAAAATCTTCATTTCTTTTTGAGATTACCAGTATATATGTCGGGCGATTCACATGTTTGCTACCTTTGCAAACAGGGACGTCCGATTAGTGAGTTCACTCAGAGAATAGATGATAGATATTACAAAATGTGCAAATCCTGTGTTTCTGAGATATTGTCGAAAAGAAAGTCTGGAGAACGTCTTAATCATACAGACACACACCGAACTTGTGCTCTTTGTAGACGATTCCTCGCCAATAACCAGTTTACTCGTCGAAGCAAAGGCTCCTACTACTCAGCTTGCAAAGAATGTAACAAAAACGTCTATGCCCAGCGTAGAAGAGCGAGAAAGATGGGTGCTGAAGGATCTTTCACAACAAAAGAATGGGAGGAAAAGAAAGCACAATATGATTCATGTCCTGGATGCGGTAAATTCTGGGAAGATATTGAATGCCCTCCCCACTTAAATTCAGTAATCGCTAGAGACCATATTATTCCTCTTTCAAAGGGTGGAACGAATTTTATTGATAATATACAGCCAATGTGTTACTCCTGTAATAGTCGGAAAGGAGATAGAATCGAATAATCAAATTAGACTCTTCGCAGGGGGCTATCTGAATACCCATGCGAATACAATCGTTGCTTGAATGGGCTTTGATTGGGGCATTTTAGACGCTAGGATCTAGTTTGCAACTTGATTCTAGGAATTAGTCTTCGTCTAATAGGTCTCCAAGTATGTCTGGAGCCTCTACGACTGTCTCATCTTCGAGTTCTAACTCTGTCTCTTCAACCGGTGCTTCATTGGATGGCTCTGTGCCATCCCATTCGCCACTGTTTAGGGCTGCTAGCCTTTCTTG
>WTIV01000044.1 GCA_011525095.1 Methanobacteriota archaeon | reverse complement strand
CAATATTAGGATGAGGATAACTACGAGCAGTGTTGCTTCCAAAGCCTCCCTAAATCCGATTAGGCCACCAGTCCAGAAGTCAGCAAGTATCGAGTCGGCCATAACTTCGGGTTTTAGGGTGCCCTAATAAAATTTAGGACTCCCTAAATTTTCTCAATTTCGAGACAAAGTAATAGCACAAATCTCGCAAAGGTAGAGGAATTATCCAAGCAAATGGATACATCCATCTCCAATTCCAGCGCATGTATAGCAAACACCGAATCGCTGCGCTGGAGCGAATGTAGGCCTTTTCATTTCGAATTAGAACTACAGAATCGACGTTTACATTGAATCGTTGCAACAACTCAATGCCTTCATCAGAATTCTGTTCAACCAATGTCAGAGGTTTTACTCGTCTATTGGTAATGAATTTTCCAGATTTGCTGCAAAGTGCGCACAATCCGTCGATGAGAAGAGTATCTTCAGTCATATCACTCTGCAGCGATGTGTAGATTTCCTTCTTCGTAGTAAATCTGAATCCTTGTTGGGACCTTCTTTGTTAGAGAAGCAACGCCTTCGTAGATCTCATCTTCTGTGCATTTGAAAGACTTAGCAGCCTTCTTTGTAGACCAAGCAACGCTTTCAAAATCGGATTGTCTAATCCATTCGAAGAGGCGCAATTCGAACTCTGTTAACTCGGACATAGTAATCCCACACCCTCAAAGCAAATCAATACTACTGCTCTCAAGATAGTGCTACCATCCTACGGCAGCACTCCTCTGATGTGATGTATCCATCGAGGAGAGTGTTCAGTGCGATGACGAATGGTACATCAATTCCCATGTCAATCGCCCTATCTCTAAACATTCTAGCAGCTCTTACACCTTCAGCCACCATCACCATCTCTTCAAGTGCCTCTTCAAGGCTGAGACCGCTTCCCAGTTTCTCCCCCATTCTGCGATTTCTTCCGTGTGGAGATGTTGCTGTTACGTAGAGGTCGCCCAATCCTGCTGGACCGAATGCGACTTCTGCCCTCGCTCCAAGTTGCGGTAATAGCAAACATCCTTCTCTAAATCCAGCATTGAATATTGCAGCCTTCAGGTTATCTCCACCCAGTGTTCCTGTTTTCTTCAGACCATCAACCAAGCCACATGCAAGGGCAACGACGTTCTTGAACGCACCCCAAAGTTCAGCACCTGCAGGGTCAGATGCAGCGTGTAGAATGAATGTAGGAGTTGTCAGGGTAGTTGCTAGATTTTCTGCAACCGACATGTCTTCGCTTGCTACCAAAGCGGTCGTCATAACACCGCCAGCAGCCTCTGGAGCGATTGTTGGTCCGGTTAGTACAGCAAGCGGATTATGCATATTTTTGTCAGTCAGCATTTGGTGGATTGCTTCACTAATCAACCTCTTTCCGGGTGCCAATCCTTTTGCTAGATCCAATAGAACGTGTCCTGGTCTAAGGTATGGAATAATGTCTTCAACGACATTCAGAATAACAGAAGATGGAACTGCAAGAACAACGATTTCGCTTCCCTCGAGTGCTTCTTCGACGTGCATTGTTGCTTCCAAGCCTTCTAGGGAGTGGTCAGGGAGGTACTTGTGGTTCATACCTTCCATAGTTATTGATTCGTAGACTTCTTGTTCGATAGTCCAGCCTTTGACTTTGTGCCCTTCTAGGAGCCATAATCGTGCAATAGCACTCCCCCAGTTGCCCAAACCGAGCACCGCAATGTGAGCCATAGAGAGATGTGGCTAATCAATTCCCTTTAGGGGGTTTCGCTCGAACTTTCCGAAAAATGGTCATTATTGGATGAATCCGGTAACTTCAGACAATCATTCTTGTATCCATTGCGGGTATTTGGTCATACATATCTTGAATTCATCACTGGATAGATTTCCTTCGAGCCAAGAGTGTACATTATTCCAATTCTGGGAGTCGAACCACTCTCGGTCATGGTTCGCAAATTGTCTGATAAACGGGAAAATTGCGTCGCTGAGGTTGCCTTCGGGGATTTCTTCATTCAAATCTTGGATAAATTTAGAGGCGGCTTCACGATGCTCAATATGGTCAACATCATCATATCGATTAGGATACTTGTAACGGTCGAGATGGAATTTGAATTCCTCATCATTTCTGTTTACCCATTCTCGCTCAACGGGAGTTAATTCCCACGACTGAACATATTCCATGATTTCTAAACTCTCTTCGATAACCGTGCCATCTGGAAGTAGCAATACTGGTACTGTGCCTTTTGGCGATATTTCCATCATGTGTGCAGGCCGGTCGCGCAGTATAACTTCGCGGTGTTCGACTTGGAAACCTGTTCTGACTATAGCCATTCTAGCTCGCATTGCGTATGGGCATCGCCTAAACGAGTAGAGAATTGGTAAAGACATGTGATCGACTCTTAATCAGAATAGGTCGTCATCATCCTCTTCAACTGCAAATAGGTCATCATTTGTGTCCTCTTTTGGCTCTGCTTTCTTGGCTGGAGCCTTCTTTGGTTCTTCAGCGACTTTTTCTTCCTTCTTTGGTTCAGGAGGCTGTGATGCTGCTAGAGCATCTTTCGCTCTTGCTGCGGCAATTTCTGCCTCTCTTGCAGCCATTTCCTCTGGAGAGATATTTGCTTGTGCTGCGAGTGCTTTTCTGCGGTCTTCACGAGCCTTCCTTTCGAGTTGCCTGTGGCGAGCCCTTTCGATATTCTGTACCATGTACATAGCATCGTGCTCTAGTAGTGGAGAATCTGAAATCAGTGTCATATCTAACCATGCACCTTCTTCGATAATGAACTCAGCAAGTGGCTCGAAATTCAAATCAGACTTCTTGATTTGTGTGTAGTGCATTGCATTACCCATTCTGTGTTCAACACCTGAGAAGTGGCAATAGAATTCCTTGGTTC
>WTIV01000236.1 GCA_011525095.1 Methanobacteriota archaeon | reverse complement strand
TCGTGAAGACACTGAAAGATACGCAATCGTGGCATCTCTTGGATTCCTTGCAATAATATCTTTTTCAGCCTTGCAATCTTACAATAGAGATACATTTGCTAGATACTACTACTTCTTTGGATTAATTGGTTTCCTACTTGTTTATTGGATGCAAAAGGAATCTATGCAAAAAGAAAGGTCTACTTTTGAGTCACGCGCTTTGTTCGGAGTGACTGTAATTTTCCTCGTCGTGTCATGGATGAATTATATGTTCATTCCAATGATTTTGATCGCCTTGGTTTCTATTACCAGAAAATATACGCGCGATGTGATTTCCGATGGGGAAATGTGGGCAGGTTCTTTGATTGGAGTCATAGCTTTTACGATAATATATCCGGAGACTAGATTTACAATCCTCGCCTTACCTATATGGATAAGCCTACTACTTCTGCTTGAAAATAGAATGTTTGTGGATGAGAGCACGAACAGTCCAAAGAGATTGATGATTCCCTTTATTCTGATTCTAATTGCAACTATCTTCTTCTCAGATTACAGGGTATACGGAGTGTCTGCAACCCGATTCATGGTGATGTTTACTCAATCGAGTGAACTTGATGCCATGCTATGGTCTGTGGTTATTGCATTCACATTTACACTAATTTATGCAACTAGGATGCGAGATGAAAACTGGCCGATAGCACTTGCAATTGCTGGTACATTCGCAACTATACCTGTCCTAATCGCACAGGAATCAAATACGGTAGATTGGATTCTAATCTCCACCCTAATCGCTGGAGTTGTAGCATCTGGTGTTCTCAGACTGCTTGGTAAACAACACGCATTCCCGCTATTCCAATACTGTGCATTTGCATGGATGACAATGAGTTGGGGCGCATGGGGAGGAGGCATTTCGATGATCTTCTTCGCTGCTATTGAATCTCTGATGAATAAAGAGTGGAGTTATCTGCTGAAAACAAGAGATAGCAAGACAGCAGAATTTGCTAGAAATATCATGGTAGGAATTTTGCCAATTGGCTTATGGTTTGCTTGGTGGGCTACACTTGGCCAAACCGATGGATTGCTTCACCCTCGTGACATAGACCCAGGAAACTTATTCCTCAAAGGCGGGTACATCGGAGACAGACTTTCACCTAGCAATACTTGGGTATTCGTTATGGGTGCAGGCCCTGCTATCTTGATGGGAATCTTACTTTGGAATGTGTTTAGGCTGAACAAATGGCCTCTGCAAATGACTGTAATTATTCTCGCAGTTCGCTTGGCTGCAATATCTCTGCAACTTTCAATTTCTCCGAACCTACCGCGTTTGGTATTCAAGATTGGATGGGACATACTATTCTGTGTGATTCTGATAACAGTATCTGGGATATTCATGCTTTACGAGCAACGAATCAACAAAGAAAAGGTCTACATTGCAGAGGACTAAAACTAATCTTTGACGAAGTCTTTCCACATTGACATGTAATCAATGAAAACGGGACTTAGATCAGCTGCGGCTAATTCATCTCTAGTGAATGGTGGTCGCTTTGGATTGTAATGAGAATCTACCAACCCTTGTGCCCAGTTGGGATGGGCAATTCCCACTCTAGCAACTCCCACAAGGTCAGCACCTTGGTCCATGAGCCAGTTTGCATCTGCGGTTGACCAGATTGCTCCAGTTGAAGCATATGCGATATTTTCTGGAACAAGTGGTTTGAATAATTTGGTTAAATTCTGTCCACCTTCCAATTCCTCAAATGCATCCCAACAGGATAGGTGGAACATGTCAATATCCATTTCACAAAGCATTTCTGTTACCTCAAGACTTTCTTCTATAGAAATTCCAATGGTCCCGATTTTAGGTGAAATACGCACGGCGACAAGGAAATTTTCACTAGTTTTCTTGCGGATTGAGAGAATAATTTCTCGCAAAAATCTGAACCTGTTTTCGAGACTTCCTCCAAACTCATCTTTCCTGCGATTCGTCTTCAGACCAAGGAATTGTGAGATTAAGTACGAGTGTGCGCCATGAATTTCTACACCATCAAAACCTGCATCTTCACAACGCTTTGCAGCGTCAGAAAAATCCTCTATCAGTTTGTAGATTTCATCGGTTTCAAGCGCTCTTGCAAGTAACTTGCCAGTGGCTTCACTCATCATTTTGCTAGGACAAACTGGAATAACGTTGTTGATTTCAAACGGTGCTTTCATTCCCCCATGAAAGATCTGTACTAGGTTTAGAGAGCCGTGCTGCTTGAGATTTGATACTAGTTTTGTCAGCCCTTCGATATGGTTGTCACTCCACACTCCCATCTCGCCAATCCAGCCTTTTCCGAGTTCTGAGACGTGAGATGCTGCTGTCGTAACAATTCCAAAGCCATCCTTTGCTCTGCGAGTAAGCCAGGTGATTTCTTCATCTGAGAGCGTGCCATCTTCATTGCTTTGCTTATTTGTCATCGCTGCAAGTAATGCACGATTTCTGACTATGTGCCCTCTTTTTGAGAAGATGTATTCATCGGTTGGTTTCACTAACATCCTCTCCATTTGGGCAACGGTTGTTCTGCGTTGATGGTCTAAGGCTGACGCTATTGAATTAGAACCTATGTCATAACCTGTGGCAGAAATTACGTAATATTCTGTCAATGACCATTTACACCAATTGTTATGATGTAATGCACAGTAGTAGGGTTGTGTCAGGCAAGCCTTGGGTTGTAGTAGCCGTTATGGCGATGATGTGCTTGATGCCGTATCAATCGGTGGATTTCACTAATCTCTCTGACGATGCTTACAAGGCTGAAACAGGCGTTAATTCAGCTGAAATTCTTCTAATGGGCAATAGTTACGTAGCATCAAATTCTCTTGACAATATAGTGGACGGAGTGATGGGTGATGCTTCAATCTCCAGCAATGTATCAGCGCTAACCGGTGGCGGTATGCGCCTTTCTCAGCA